>CADCWK010000134.1 GCA_902806375.1 uncultured Thermomicrobiales bacterium | reverse complement strand
CGACGTCTCGGTGATGCCGTAATGGTGGAGCAGGTCGATCTGGCTCTGGGCCGTCGCACCGGCGTGACTGCCCATCGCCGGGACGATGAACGGCTCGCCGCCGCGGGTCCGGACCTCCGCGACGACCGCCGCCAGGACTTCGGCGATCCGGTCGATCCCCCGGCTCCCGGCGGTGATCGCGACCCGCTGGCCCGCCGTGATCCGTTCGCCAATGTCCGGCTGACGGAACTGGTCCGCGACCGCCGTGCCGACCGCGCCCGGTCCGATCGCCTCGCTGTCGAGCCGCTGACGAACGAGTGCCCACTGCGGGAGCGTGCCGCGCTCGAAGATCTCCAGCCCCATCGCCGATGTCCCCTTCGTCGTTCCAGCCGGCGACCATGCCGGTCCTGGTTCACGCTGCGGGCGGGCGAGCCGCCCCTGTCTGTCCCGGCCGCGCCGGGTCTGCGATCAGCGATCGTCCCCGCTGCCGGGGCCGTCTGCCTCGCTCCGCGGGCGGTCCCGTTCCAGCAACCGGTTGCGGGTGTCCTGACCCGGCTGGCCGGCCGGTGTGGCCATGGTCGGCGCCGACCCGCCGGGAGCGGGAACGCTGACCGGCGGCTGCCCCACGATCGGTGCATCCAGCGGCGAGGTGGCCGCGCCGCCGGTCACCTCGTGTGCTGGGTCGCCGGGGCTGGCGTGGCCGACGACCGGGGACTGGGGACGACCGGTGGTCTCCCGACGACCGCCGGCTGGCCGGTCAGGGGCCGGACGTGAATCCGTCCTGTCCGACGGCCCGACCGGGCGTGGCGACTCCGGGCTCGATGCGGTCCCACCCTGACGCTTCGCCAGCAGGCGAGCCTGGTGGTTGCGGGCGAAATAGCCGAGCCCGAGCAGCAGGAGACCGGTGACGAGCAGGGCAACGCCGAACCAGCGGGCATTCAGCTCCGCATCCTGGCTGTTGTAGAGCAGCAGGGCGGCGAGGGCGAGGGCGACAGCGCACGTCACCGTGGTCCGAATGACGGTGCCCGGCACGCGCTCGACGATCATCCCGGCCAGCCCGAGGACGCCGTAGACGATCAGGCCGGCCGCGAGGATCACCCGGGCCGCCGGATCGGTCAGGTAGTCGTAGAACAGGTCGAGGGTCACGATGGCGCCGACAGTGACCCCGACGCCGCCACTCAGGAGGGCTGCCCGTGCCGCGAACTCGTTGGCGTGCCGCCGGAGTCCCTGCAGCAGGTGGATCAGGCTGCCGAGCAGGAGCGCGAACGAGATCAGTCCGGCGATCAGCGTCGTGGCGTTGCCGGGGTCGAACAGGAAGAAGACGCCGAAGCCGAGGGCGACCGCGCCGATGGCGAACGCCATGACCCAGTTGATGCCCTGCTCGACGACCGCGCGGTCCGCCATAGGTGTCCCCCTCATCCGTTCGTGGCTCGCGGGCCATCACACCGCCGGGTGTCGGTCACCACCCGCGCCTGGCGCCGTCGCCGGGACACGGTAGCGGATTCGTTCTGGGGTGATTAGACCATGCCCAGCCGCACGGCGGTGGCGGCGGCGGCGGTCCGCGAGGAGACCGACATCTTGGCCAGGATCGAGGTCACGTGGGTCGTGACCGTGCGGTGACTGATGAACAGCTCGGCGGCGATCTCCCGGTCCAGCCGGCCGGCGACGATCAGGGTCAGGACCTGGAGCTCCCGCCGGGTGAGCCGGACCGGTTGGCCGGCTTCCGGGGTCGTCAGTGGTCCTGGTCGCGACGGTGCGATGCCCGTGACGCCTGACGCCCGCGGCCCGGCGGTCCGCTCGGCCGGAGCCAGGTATGGCTGGTCGCTCCGGGTGTGTGGTCCGGGTGTGGTCGCGAGTGATTCGAGCAACTCGACCGCGCGGTCGGCCACGGCCTCAACCGGCGCCGCGATGGCTGGCGGGGAGATCCCATTCGTCGTGCCGGCCTGGGTCAGGAACGCCTCGGTCTCGGTGAGCTTCGGTCGGTCGAAGGGGGTTGGGACCATCATCGAGCGCTGCAGATAGTCCCGGATGGTGGCGACCATCGCGGCGATCTCATCCGTCGTCCCGGGGGGCGTGGTCACCCCGGCGCTGATCGCCCGGCTCAGGAGCCACGCCGCATCGATCAAGCATTCCACGATTCCGACCTGATCGGCGATCGCGATCCGCTCGCGCAGGGCCTGTCCGTAGGCCAAGGCGGCCCGTCCGGGATGGTCGGGCGGGTCTTCGGCGACGGCGAGATGACCGGTGATGCGATGGACAAGCGACAGGCCAGGCTGGTCGTCGATCCGGTTGAACGCCCGGAAACTCTCCTCGACCAGTGCCCGGGCGTCGTGCAGGCGGCCGCTTCGCAGCGCGATCTCGGCGAGGAGGTGTCGGGCGTAGGCGAGCCCGGAGTGATCCCCGATCGTCTCCTGGATGGCGATCGCCTCCCGGGCGAGTCGCTCTCCCCGGTCGAAGTCGAGCTCGAGGATCGCCGTCTCCGCCATCGTCCCGAGCGTCAGGGCGATCGAGTACGGCAGCGGGCGCAGTTGCCGGAGGACGAGTGTCTCGTCCAGGAGCTGCCGGGCAGTCGCGTACTCGCCGCCGAGGATGGCCAGCAGCGCCAGGTTGGTCTTGGCGTCGGCGACGCCCTCGGAATCGCCGTCTTCCTCCCAGAGCGCGAGTGCCGTCTCATAGGCGGACCGGGCGCCCTGGACGTTGCCGACCGCGCGCTCGAAGTTCCCGAGGATGAGGGACGACCGCGCCCGGTCGCCGATCGGAGCCTGCTCGACGCCGGGCGTCCGGAGGGCCCGGATCAGCCAGTCATGACCTTCACGCCGGCGACCCCGCAGCGCCCAGTAGCGCCACATGAATCCGGTCAGCCGGAGGATCAGGACCGGCTCGAAGCGAACGGGCTCGGTGGTGCTGTCCACGGGGCCGGACCCGTCGCCCGCGACCGCGGCCAGCGCGACCCGGACGTTGCCGGCCTCGGCGTCCAGGATCGCCAGCCAGCGAGCCTGTTCCTCCTCGCGGAGGCCGGTATGGGCCTGCTCGACCAGGCCGGTGACCCACTCGGTCAACCGGGTCACGACCATCGCCCGCTCGCCGGCTTCGGCCAGCCGCTCGGCGGCGTAGTCACGGATCGTCTGGAGCATCCGGAAGCGCCGCTCGTCGTTCGGGCCGTCGTACGGCCGGAGCAGACTCTTCTCGACCAGCGAGATGATGCCATCGAGGACATCGGCGGTGTCGATCCCGGCGGCGGGAGCCGTCGCGTCACCGGGTCGTGACGCGCAGACCTGCTCGGCGGCCTCGAGGGAGAATCCACCCGAGAAGACCGCCAGGCGGCGGAACAGGATCTGGTCGGCGTCGGACAGCAGATCGTGACTCCACTGGATCGCGCTGCGCATGGTCCTGAGCCGCTCCGGCTGGTCGCGGCCGCCACCCGTCAGCAGCACCAGTCGTCGCTCCAGCCGGGTGAGCAGGGCGGCCGGGGAGAGGACATCGGAGCGGGCGGCGGCGAGCTCGAGGGCGAGTGGCAGACCGTCGAGCTGGCGGCAGATCTCCGCCACGGCCGGAGCGTTCGTCGTGGTCAGCTGAAAGGTCGGCGCGACCGCCCGGGCCCGGCTGACGAAGAGCTGGACGGCGTCACTGGCCGCGATCTCGGCGAGCCCGGTCGCGTCACTGGCCGGGAGCTCGAGCGGGGGAACGACGAAGACCTGCTCGCCGGTGATGCGGAAGCGTTCCCGGCTGGTCGCGACGACGGTCAGCGCGGGGCAATGAGCCAGCAGGCTCGCGAGGCTGCTGGCCGCGCCGATGACCTGCTCGGCGTTGTCCAGGACGACGAGGCCGCGCTGACCGGCGAGGCGCTGGTTGACCGTCGCCACCGCGGGGACCGTCGGGTCGGGCACGTCGAGGGCCAGGGCCTCGGCGATCGCCGGGACTACCAGGTCCGGGTCCGTCAGCGCGGCGAGGGGGATCAGCCAGATGCCTCCCGGGAAGGTGTCCCCGACCTGGGCAGCGAGACTAACGACCAGCCGGGTTTTGCCCGCGCCACCCGGCCCGGTGAGCGTGATGAGCCGATTCGCGGGTTGGGCGAGCAGGGCGAGCAACGCGCGGGTCTCCCGCTCCCGCCCGACGAGGACGGGCAGCCGGCTGACCGTAGCCGGGCCGTCGGCATCCGTGACGTGCGGCTGGGCTGGACTCACTGGCGTGCCCATGGCTCAAGGCGCTCCGGAGGGAACCGATGGGGGTGTCGGCTGGCTGTGGAGGGATGGTACGGGGTTGGCGGCCACGCCGGAAACCAGTCAGCCATTCGGACTTTCCGGCGGTCACGACGATATCCCATATGGTACGGCATTCCCGTCCCGATGGGGACGATGGTCCGGGTGGGGCCGTCGGCACCGACGCTGCCCATGCCACCCGGGTGCCGCCTGATGCCACGGGCACGCCGACCGGACGGTGCACTGAAGCTCGCACGCCGCTGGTCCCACGGAGATCTGGGACCGCGCGTCACCGTCCGGTGATCCGCGGTGCGCGTTCTCGGTGTAACCCTCTTTGGCGCTATGAGGCTTGACCGGCGTCCAGTCTGGTGCTATGCTCCATTCAGTGCATCACGATTCGGGGATAGCCCCGATGGCGGTTCGGACGCCGGATCGCTGGACGTGATGACGGGAGGAGCTGACATGCGCAATCAGCGTCGACTCCATGTCTGGCTGAGGATCTGGCAGGTTGACAGGTCAGGCCCTGGGCTTCGCAGGGCATAAGGCCAACCGACCTCACACCGCCAACCACCATCGGCCTGACCCGGGCGTCACGACGCCGGGTCTCCCGAAGGAACTGTGAGCAGGCTCACTCGTTGAGTTCGGTTCCAGGGACAGAAGCACCAGACACCAAGAACGGCTTGATCTTCCGGGCCGCCCCATGATCCATGGGGCGGCCCGGAGCCGTTTTCGTGCTGGGACCCGTGTGCGGCTCAATCGACGAGCAGAGAGCGGATGTCGAAACCGTCCGGCAGTCCACCCAGCGTCGGGCGGTGGGCGGACATGGTGAGGCACGCGGTCGGGCACCAGTCGACGCACTTCCCGCAGCGGATACAGGCGTCCTCATCGATCACCATCGCGACCGGCCCACGTCCCAGGGCTGCCACGTCAGGGACCTGGCCGTCGATGCTCGCCAGCCGGTCCAGCGTGAGCATCTCGATACAGCCATACGGGCAGACATCGACACAGCCGTTGCAGAGGATGCAGCGCTCACCGTCGATGGCGATGTTCGCCTGGCACTGGAGACAGCGCGCCGCCTCCTCACGGCCGATCTCCGCCGTAAATCCCAGGTCGACCTCGACCGAGACCTCGCCACTCGCCAGTGCCCGGTGGTCCATGTCCCTGACGTCCGTCTCCTGCCGGGTGATGTCCCGGTACGGGTCATCATCCATCACCCGTCGGCGGACGAGGTCGCTCGTCCAGAGAGGGACGCCGTCGGACCGGACCCCATCGCGGCCACCGGACTCGGGGCCGTCCACCGGCAACGCGACAGCGGCAGTCGTCGCGAGGACTGGAGCACCGACCAGTCGTGGGTCTCCCAGCCATCGCTCGATCGTCAGAGCCGTCCGCTTCGCCGAGGCGATCGCCTCGATGAACGACGACGATCCTGTCTGGACATCGCCGGCCAGCCAGACGTTGGGCCAGCCCGTGAGCCGGCCCGTCGCACCTGGCGACTCCGCGTGTTCCAGGTCCTGGAGGGGGGCGGACGGCGAATCGAACGGTGACCAGTCGGGTTCCTGTCCGAGCGCCGCGATGACCAGCGCGCAGGGCACCTGGTTCACAGCACCATCAGCGGCGCGGAGGGCCACCGCGATCGCCCGTCCGAACTGGTCGCGGACGACCGTGTCGACGGCTACACCCGTCCGGATGACGACCCCCTCGGCCACGGCGTCGGCCAGTTCGGCCTCGTGGCTGGCCGTCCCCGCCGACTGCCGCATGGCGATCGTGACGGGACCCTGGCCGAGCCGACGGGCCGTACGGGCGCAGTCGACGGCGGTGTAGCCGCCGCCAATGACGACGACGGGACCAGAGAGTCCCTGCTCTCCACGCGAGACGGCGGCGAGGAACGAGAGGCCATCGACGACGCCCTCGGGCGCAGACCCTCCCGCGGTCGCGGTGAGCGCGGGTGGCAGGCCCACGGCGGCCTGCGCTCCGGTGGCGATCACGACGGCGTCATGGTCGCGAGACAGGTCCGCCACAGTGAGCTCGATCCCGAGGGAGGTCGCGGTCGTGACCGTGATGCCCAGGGACGTGATCGACGCGATGTCGGTCGCGATGACGTCCCGGGGCAACCGCCAGGCGGGCACGCCGGAGACCATCAGTCCGCCGGGCTGGCGGTCTCGCTCGAAGACCGTCACGGCGTGTCCGGCCGCCCGCAGCTCACGGGCCGCTGTCAGCCCGGCCACCCCGGCCCCGACGATCGCGACGCGGCGACCGGTCTCCCGCGGAGGGTCGCGGGGCACGGTGCCCGGGGCTCCTGTCGACTCATGGTCGGTCGCCACACGCTTCAGGGCACGGATCTGGATCGGGTCGTCGATCACCGTCCGGCGACAGGCGTCCTCGCAGGGCCGGGAGCATGTCCGGCCGAGGGTGCCGGCGAACAGGTTCTGGTCCCGGTTGAGTGCCGCCGCGAGTCCGAAAGCGCCGCCGGCGACGTGGCCGATATAGGTCGCGACGTCCGTATTGACCGGGCAGGCCCGCATGCAGGGGATGTTGTCGTCGAAACAGGCCGCGTCACCGGTCACGACGTCCAGCCGGGCGCCTGCGCG
>CADCWK010000133.1 GCA_902806375.1 uncultured Thermomicrobiales bacterium | reverse complement strand
CCTTGGCGCGGTACTCGTCCATCGTGTTGGCGTCCTTCTCGACAAGGTCCCACTTGTTGACGACGACGACGAGGCCCTTCTTCTGCTCCTCGACGTAGCCGGCGATGTGGAGGTCCTGGGCCGTGAAGCCCTCGACCGCGTCGATGACGAACAGGACCAGGTCGGCCCGGTCGATCGCCTTCATCGAGCGGATCACACTGAAGCGCTCGATGCCCTGCTCGATCCGGCCGCGACGGCGGATGCCCGCCGTATCGACCAGCGTCACCGGGTTGCCCGCCCAGATGATCTCGGTGTCCACGCTGTCCCGGGTCGTGCCCGGGACGTCGCTGACGATCGCCCGCTCCTGCCCGAGCAGCGCGTTGAGGAGACGGCTCTTGCCGACGTTGGGTCGGCCGACGATCGCGATCCGGGGCCCACTCGTCTCCGGCTCCTCCTCGAACTCGGGCAGCGACTCGACGACCTTGTCGAGCAGGTCGCCCGTTCCCGTCCCGTGGTAGGCCGAGATGACGTTCGGGTCGCCGAAGCCCAGCTCGTAGAAGTCCACGGCACTGTCACGGCGCTCGACGCTGTCCGCCTTGTTGGCGACGAGCAGGGTCGGCTTGTGCGTCCGGCGCAGGAGGTCGACCACGTCGTGGTCCCCCCCGCTCAGGCCGACCTTGGCGTCGACCATGAACAGGATGACGTCGGCTTCGTCGATGGCGCTGTTGGCCTGGGAGCGGATGTCGCGGGCGATCTTGGTGAGTGACTCGCCGTCGATCTCCTCGTCGTCCTGGAGACCACCCGTGTCGACGATGGTGAACTCGATGCCCTGCCATTCGACCGTGCCATAGATGCGGTCGCGGGTCGTGCCCGGGATGTCCTCGACGATGGCGCGTCGCTCTCCGACGAGGCGGTTGAAGAGCGTCGACTTGCCGACGTTTGGACGGCCAACGATGGCCACGATTGGTTTGCTCACCGGTTACGATTACCCCACGCTACGCCACGGACAGTCACGATCGACGGGAACGCGCCAGCCGGCCCTGGCCGGTCGCCGCATGGATTCAACCCGTCGGGATCCCTCGGGGTTGAGAGGCACGGCGACCGTCCACGGATGTCCCAGAACCGGCAGTATAGCAACAGGGGCGGGCCCGGCGTCGTCAGGAGGCGTCCGACAGGGCCGTGATCAGCGCGTCCACGCTGCGCCGCCCGTTGAGCTCGGTCGCGCAGATGAGCATGTGTCGATCGAGGTCCGGATGGACCTCGGCGAGGTCGTAGCCCCCGATGATGCCGCGCTCCGCGAGCCGCGTGTTGATGGCCGGGACGGCGTCCGGCGTCCGGATGACGAACTCGTGGAAGAACGGCCCGTCCAGCGCGACCTCGTAGCCGGGCAACTCGGCCAGGCGAGTGGCGAGGTAATGGGCGTTCTGGTAGCTGCGGTTCGCCACCTCGCGGAAGCCGACCGGACCCAGCGAGCTCATGTAGACGGTGGCGGCGGTCGCCATCAGCCCCTGGTTGGTGCAGATGTTGCTGGTCGCCTTCTCGCGCCGGATGTGCTGCTCACGGGTCTGGAGCGTCAGCACGAACCCGCGCTGGCCCTCGGAGTCGACCGTCATGCCGGCCAGCCGGCCCGGCATCTGGCGGACGTACTCCTTCTTCGCGGCCAGCAGACCGACGAACGGTCCGCCGAAGCTCGGCGGCACCCCGAGGGACTGGCCCTCCGCCGTGACGACGTCGGCGCCGAGGTGGCCCGGCGGCGTCAGCATCCCGAGCGGCACCGGCGCCGTGCTCACGACGAGGCGGCCACCGGCGGTGTGGACCGCGTCGGCGATCGCCTGGACGTCCTCGATCCCGCCGAAGAAGTTGGGGTACTGGATGACCGCCACGGCGAGGTCGTCATCGAGGTGCGGCGTGAACTCGCCCAGCCCTTCGACGAATCCCCGGGTCGGGATCGGCAGGTCGATGAAGTCGACCCCCTCGCCGGACAGGTACGTCTCGAGGACATCGCGGTAGGCCGGATGGATCGTCCCGGAGACGACGACCTTGCGCCGCTTCTTGGTGCTGCTCATCGCGACCAGCACGCCTTCCGCGAGGGCCGTCGCGCCATCGTAGATCGAGGCATTGGCGACCTCGAGCCCGAGCAGGGCCGCGACCATGCTCTGGAACTCGTAGATGACCTGCATCGTCCCCTGGGCGACTTCGGGCTGGTACGGGGTGTAGGCGGTGTAGAACTCGCCCCGGCGGAGGATCTGGTCGACGGTGGCCGGGATGAAGTGATGGTACGCCCCAGCCCCGAGGAACGAACGGCCCGCCTTCGGGGCGAGGTTCAGGTCGGCCAGATCGCCCAGCCGCTCGGTGGCTTCCATCTCGGTCAGCACCGGCGGGAGGTCGAGGTCCGGGAACCGGACGCGCGGCGAGACCGGCTCGAACAGGTCGGCGACCGAGTCGACGCCGACCGAAGCCAGCATCCGGGCACGGTCGGCGTCGGTGTGGGGGTTGAAGACCATCGGGCGATCCTTCCGGGAGATGGGTGGTGCGTAGTGGCGAGACGATCGACCGCTAGACCGCCGATTCCTTCTCGTAGACGTCGTAGGCGTCCGCGTCCATCAGGTCTTCGACCTGGGCGGGGTTGGCGAGGCGGATCTTCACCAGCCACGCGCCCTCGTACGGTGAGCTATTGACCACCTCAGGGCTGTCGAGGATCGCGTCATTCCGCTCGACGATCTCGCCGTCGACCGGCGAGTAGACGTCCGACGCGGCCTTGACCGACTCGACGACGCCGAGCGGCTTGGTCGCCTCCACCTCGGTGCCCGGGTCGGGCAGCTCAAGGTAGGTGATGTCACCGAGCTCGTTCTGGGCATGGTCGGTGACGCCCATCGTCGCGACGTCGCCCTCGACGAGGACCCACTCGTGGGTACGGGTGTAGCGACGGTCCGTGGGTGCTGCCATTGGGCTGATCTCCGGGACGATTGGCGGCCGCGCCGCGCGGAACGGCAAGGATGGGGGAACTGTACCTATTTTTGCCGTCGATAGAAGGGCACTGCGACCTGTTCAGCCTCGACCGGCCGGCCGCGGATCACGATCTGCAGCGGCCGGCCGATCCCGGCCTCGCTGGCGTCGATCAGGGCGAGCCCGATGTTGGCCGCGAGCGTCGGCGAGAAGGCGCCGCTCGTGACGTAGCCGATCTCACGGCCGTCGACCTGGACCGGGTAGTGGGACCGGGGCGCGCCGGACCGCCCGAGCAGGCGGAACCCGACCGTCCGGCGGGCCGGGCCGGATTCCTTGACGCGAGCCATGGCGTCACGGCCGACGAAATCGCCCTTCTTCAGCTTGACGGCCCAGCCGACCCCGGCCTCGTAGGGCGAGATGTCCTCGCCCAGTTCCTGCCCATAGAGCGGCATCCGCGCCTCGAGCCGGAGCGTGTCGCGCGCGCCAAGCCCGATCGGGCACAGCCCCTCATCGGACCCGGCGGCGAGCAGGGCCAGCCAGAGCCCTTCGGTGTGGTCGATCGGCGGGAACAGCTCGAAGCCGTCTTCCCCGGTGTAGCCGGTCCGCGCGACCATCATCGGCAGACCCGCCACCGTGGCGGGACCCCACTGGTAGTTGCCGATCTCGCCGAGCGAGGTGTCGGTCAGGCTCTGCACGATCGCCTCGGCCCGTGGGCCCTGGATCGCGATCATGCCGATCCGATCCGAGACATCGTGCACGTCCACGTCGAGCGATCCATGGGCCGCGCGCTGCGCCTGGAGCCACGCGACGTCGCGGGCGGCGTTACTGGCGTTCACGACGATGTAGAACGGCGCCGCCGCGGCCGGACCGTAGTCGTCGCTGATCCCCTCAGGGGCCCGGTAGACGAGGATGTCGTCGATCGCCGTACCGGCTTCCGTCGGCAGAAGCGAGTACTGCGCCTGGCCTGGCCGCAACGCGGTCACGTCATTCGTCGTCACCTTCTGCAGGAAGGCGACCGCATCCGGACCGGTTATGTTGACCTGGCCCATGTGGCCAAGGTCGAACAGGCCGGCCGACTCCCTGACCTTGCGGTGCTCCGCGAGGACGCCGGTCCCGTACTGGACCGGCATGTCCCACCCCGCGAACGGCACCATGCGGGCACCGGCGGCCCGGTGGACCTCGGCCAGAGGCGTCTGGCGCAACTCTTCGGCGCCCGTCACCGGGCGATCGTCTGCGGCTGTCACGTCGCGTCTCCTGCGTTGTCCCATCGGGCCGGACCCGGCGATCGTCCGGTCGGCCGTGCGGCACGGACCGTACCAGAAATCGTCAGTCGCCGACCCCGACCGGCGTGCGGTCGGCGACCATCCGGCGCGGGACCGCGGCGGGGCGCTCCAGGAGCAGCTTGTCCATCCCGAGCTGGACCGGCACCGGGTAGTCTCCAGTCAGGCAGCCAGTGCAGAACCCGGTCTTCCCCACGTCGATGGCTTCGAGGAGCCCATCGAGGCTGATGTAATCGATGCTGTCGACGCCGATGTGCTGGCCGATCTCCGGGACCGTCATCCGGGCGGCGATCAGCTCGTCGCGGCGGGCCAGGTCCACGCCGAGGTAGCACGGCCACATGATCGGCGGGGCGTGGACCCGCATGTGGACCTCGCGGGCGCCGGCCTTCCGGAGCAGGTCGACGATCGGACGACTGGTGGTGCCCCGGACGATCGTGTCGTCGACCAGCACCACCCGCTTGCCTTCGAGGACCTCCGGCAGGGCGTTGAACTTCAGCGAGACGCCCATCTCGCGGAGGCGCTGGTCAGGCTGGATGAAGGTCCGGCCGATGTACCGGTTCTTGATCAGCGCCTCGGCGAAGGGGATTCCGCTCTGCCGGGCGTAGCCGATCGCGGCCGGCGTCGCGGAGTCGGGCAGTCCGACGACGATGTCGGCGTCGGCTGGCGCCTCGATCGCCAGCCGCTCACCCATCCGCTGCCGGGTGAGATGCAGCCGCTTGCCATACAGGAGGCTGTCTGGCCGGGCGAAGTAGATCAATTCCAGCAGGCACATGGCGTGACGCGGGACCTGCTCCTCCATGCGGTGGGAGATGCAGTCGTCCGCGGTGATCTCGACGATCTCGCCGGGTTCGACCTCCCGGACGAAGTCGGCGCCCACGGTCGCCAGCGCACAGCTCTCGGACGCGACCACCCAGTGGTCGTTGAGACGGCCGAGGCAGAGCGGGCGAACGCCGAGCGGGTCACGCACGGCCAGCAGCCGGTCACGGGTGACGATGGTGAGGCTGAAGGCGCCGATCATCCGGCCCATCGCCCGGCGCACCTTCCGGACGATATCGCTGCCGGGCGCCGCCGAGATCATGCGGGCGATGACCTCGCTGTCGGTCGTCGACGAGAAGGCGACGCCCCGCTCCTGGAGTTCGGTCTTGAGGGGCTGGGCGTTGGTCAGGTTGCCGTTGTGGGCGACGGCGATCGGACCGATGGGGCTCTCGACCGAGAACGGCCCGGCGTTGCAGACCGCGTTCCCACCCGACGTCGAGTAGCGGCAGTGACCGATAGCGATCTCGCCGGGGAGCCGCTCCAGGTCGCCGGGCTCGAACGCCCGGTTTACCAGGCCGAGACTGGTATGGACGAAGAGATCGCGGCCGTCGCTCGTCGCGATGCCGGCGCTCTCCTGCCCCCGGTGCTGGAGGGCATAGAGTCCGAAGAAGGTGATCCGGGCGACATCCTCGCCGGGCGCGAAGATGCCGAAGACGCCGCATTCCTCGCGCGGCTTGTCCATCCGGTCATCCCACATGCGAGCTCTCCTCGTCTGGTCAGGGCCAGCGATCCGTTCCTGCGACTGGTCAGGGTTGCAACATGACGATAACACTTCAGGGGCACTGCTCACCAGTCGTAAGTGTCCGTACGGTACCCAGGCCGAAGGCGACCCGAGGACGATCGGCAGCCCTCAGGCGCCTTCGCTCCCACTGGCCCGGTCGGCGAGCGCGTGATCCCAGACACGGGCGAGGTCCTCGACCATGACCGCGGCGTCCCCGACGCTGAGACCCTGACCGCCGACGGCCCCGAGGCGGCGAACAGAGACTCCGTCGGTCGCGGCGGCACGCTCCAGTCCCGCGACACCGGCGTCGGGCAGCGCGACCAGGATGCGCGTCGCCGACTCGCCGAACCAGGCGGCCCGGTCGGCGGGGACGGCGCCGGCGTCGGCGACGAACCCGGTCCCGCTGAGGATCGCCATCTCCGCGAGGGCGACGGCGATCCCGCCGAGCCCCACGTCGTGAGCCGTCCGGACCGCGCCGGCGGCGATCTGGTTCCGGACCAGGCCGACGAGTGCCATCTCGGCGGCGAGGTCGAGCGGCGGCGGCGCGCCGAAGGTCTCGCCGGTCGTGACGGCGAGGTACTCGCTGCCGCCGAGGACCGGCTGACCGCCCCCGAGGAGGACGACGACATCGCCGTCCTGCCAGCGCATGGTGGCGTGACGGCTCACGTCGTCGAGGACACCGACGACGCCGATGGTGGGTGTCGGCAGGACCGCCGACCGGGCGGTCTCGTTGTAGAGACTGACATTGCCGCTCACGACCG
Source organism: uncultured Thermomicrobiales bacterium (assembly GCA_902806375.1). Classification (GTDB taxonomy): domain Bacteria; phylum Chloroflexota; class Chloroflexia; order Thermomicrobiales; family UBA6265; genus CADCWK01. The sequence continues at coordinate 279 of CADCWK010000133.1, read as the reverse complement.
GGATCGTGAAGACCGCGCTGGCGTCGGCGATCCCCTGGACGGCCTCGCGGAGCTGGAAATAGCCGGCTGGCCGTGCAGGGTTGCCGAAGTTCAGGCAATTGGTCAGGGCGAGCGGCCGGCCGCCGACGCAGGAGACATTGCGGGCCGCCTCTGCAACGGCGTGGCGGGCGCCGAGGCCCGGGTCGAGCCAGCAGTAGCGGCTGTTGCAGTCCAGTGAGACCGCCAGGCCGCGCGCGGTGCCTTTGACGCGTAGGACGGCCGCGTCCCCTTCGCCGGGCG
>CADCWK010000132.1 GCA_902806375.1 uncultured Thermomicrobiales bacterium | reverse complement strand
ACCGAGACTCCCAGCGAGCTCCTCCCCACGGAGGTATGACACGAAGCCCCACGCGCCGACGACCAGCATGAAGAAGATGACGGCGTTGGACAGGCGGTCATGGATCAGGATCAGCGTATCCACCGGTATCCTCCGGGCAGAGCGGGCGATTGGCGGATGCTGGGCGTTCGGCTCATTTGTGGGCGAGGCGCACCAGTTGTCCCGGCAAGTATAGGTCTGCGGCCTTTGCGGCCCGGACCCGGCCAGGCGCGGTGCGACGACCGATCACGCAGGGATGCCCGTCTCCGGTCGGCCGCCACCGCCGAAACCCGGCGATGTCAGTCTGCTCGCTCGGCGGCGGGCGCTCACGGCAGGAGCGGCACCTGGACGGCCGGCCGGAGTTCGGGGTCGGAGGACCAGCCGGGGCTGGCCTTGCCGCGGTTCAATGCGACCACTGGAGCGACTCGACCCACGCGGGCGAGGGCGGTGACGGTGGCCTGGACGGCCAGCGATGGTCGGTTGTTCGTGTCGGAGAGGTGCCCCAGCCAGACCGTCGGGATCCGCGAACCGCCACCGATCGCCCGGGCGATCGCGTCAGCGGCGACTACGTTGGACAGGTGACCGAGATCGGAGGCGACACGGCGCTTGAGATGCGGGGGATACGGCCCACCCCGCAGCAGGTGGTCGTCGTGGTTGGACTCCAGGATGATCAGGTCCGCCGCGGCGATCCAGCCGAGATAGCTATCATCGAACCGTCCCAGATCCGTCAGGAGCAGGACGCGGGCTTCGGCATGCTCGAACGCGTACGCGACCGGCTCCCGGGCATCATGGGAGACATCGAGGGCGGTCATCGTCAGATCACCGATGACGACCGAATCCATCCCCCGGAGCGTCGTTCGGCCAGCCTCGCCGAGATCCAGCGCCGATGCGGTCCCCGCCGTCGAGACCAGGGCGACCCCTGCCCGTCTGACCGGGGCGAGACCGCGCACGTGGTCGCTATGCTCATGGGTGAGGGCCACCGCGTCGAGGGCGTCGACCGTCGTGCCATACTGTCGCAGACTTGCCGACAACATCCGCGGACCGATCCCGGCGTCGATCAGGAGCTGGGTCCTGTCGGTCTGGATCAGTGTCGCGTTGCCGGAACTGCCACTGGCCAGACTGGTGACTCGGACGGGCATCGCGCTCTTCCCCGTGTCATCTGCGAGGGTCTCTGGCATCGCTGCCTGGCTGACCGCCGGTCAGACCGGGAAGCGTAGCAGAATGACCACTGCGGTTCGGCTCCGTATGACCAGCAAGCGGCGGTTTCGAACACGGGACGACGCGGCAAGCACGACGACCATGAGTGATAACGATTGAGGGTGATGTGGTCGATCGAATCAGTGACTTCCAGCGGCGCGGCGGCGGCTCCGGTCCCGGTGGCCCCGGTGGCCCCGGTGGCCCCGGTGGCCCCGGTGGCTCGGGCATGACCCAGTTTCCCAATATCTCCCCGTCCGTCCGGCGGATGATCATCGCGGCGATCGTCATCGTCGTGCTGATCATCATCGTCTCGGCATCGGCATCCTTTTGGGTGGACTGGTGGTGGTTCGGCGCGACCGGCTACCGCGAGATCCTGACGACCCGGCTGATCGCCTCGACGGTCCTGTTCGCGATCGGCTTCGTCGTCGCGGCCCTGTTCGTCGGTACCAACCTCGTCGTGGCGCTCCGTCGGACCCGGGCCACCCGGCCATCCGGTTCACTCTCCATCCTATCCGGCCGGGTCCTGCTGGCGGTCCTCGCGGGCTTCACGGTCCTCGTCGCCCTCGGTGTCGGCTCGGCCATCTCCTCCAACTGGGAGCAGTGGCTCTTCGCGCTCAACCGGCAGAGCTTCGGCATCACCGAGCCCGCCTATGACATGGATGTCGGCTTCTATTTCTTCATCCTGCCGGTGCTGCTCCGCGTGCTCGGTACCCTGACGTCCCTCATCATCCTGAGCACCCTCGCGGTCTCGGGGGTGTACCTGCTCCGGTCGTCGATCTCGGCGCAGTCGTTCCGGATCCCGGACCGGATGCGCTCGCACGTCCTCGTCCTGGCCGCGCTGCTCCTGGTGCTGATCGGGGTGCGGTACTTCATCAACAACTACCTGCTGGTCTACTCCAACCGGGGGCCGGTCACGGGCGTCACCTACACCGACGCCACGATCCAGCAGTTCGCCAACTATGCGCTGGCCGTCATCAGCATCGCTGCCGCCATCGCGGTGCTCGTCAGTATCCGGCGTTTCCAGTTGCGTCTCCTCGTCCTGATCGGGGCGGTCTGGATCGGTGCCCAGCTCATCCTCGGTTCGATCGTCCCGGCCATCGTCCAGCGGACGTTCGTCGAGCCGAGCCAGCTGCGGCGCGAGACGCCGTACATCGCCAACAACATCGAGATGACCCGGACGTCATTCGGGCTGGATCAGCTCCAGCCGGCCGACCTGCGCTCGGAGGGGGTGCCGACCCGGGCCGACCTCGACACCAACCCGGAGACCATAGACAACGTCCGGCTCTGGGACTACCAGTCGGCCACGGCCGCGTTCCGGCAGCTGCAGGCGATCGAGCGCTTCTACGTCTTCAACGATGCCGATGTCGACCGGTACACGATCAACGGAGTCGAACAGCAGGTGCTGGTCGCTCCGCGCGAGCTGGACGTCAACGGTCTGCCGGACAACGCCCAGTCCTGGACCAACCTGCATCTGCGCTACACGCATGGCTATGGCGTGGTGCTCAGCCCGGTCGCCGGGTCGAACAACAGTGGGCAGCCGGTCTTCACGATCGCCGGTCTCTCGAACCTCGAGAACGCCGCGGTCCCGATCACCCAGCCGCAGATCTACTTCGGCGAGAGCGCCCTGACCTACGGCGTCGTCAACTCCAACGTCGCCGAGTACACCGAAGGCAGTCAGATCGCCGAGCCCTACTCCCGGGACGCCTCAGGGGCGATCCGGCTCGACGACACGTTCACCCGGTTGATGTCGTGGCTGGCACTCGGCGACCGGAATCTCGCGATCAGCGGGGAGATCACGGCCGATTCGCAGCTGCTGATCTACCGCAACATCCTCGAGCGGGTCCGTCTCGTCGCGCCGTTCTTCACGTACGACAACGACCCGTACATGGTCATCGCCGACGGGCAACTAGTCTGGGTGATCGATGCCTACACGGCGTCGGACCTGTGGCCGGGTGCCAACAGCACCGGCAACGTGAACTACGTCCGGAACAGCGTCAAGGTGACCGTCAATGCCTACGACGGAGCGATGACCTTCTACCGGACGGCCACGCCGGATCCTGTCGCCGACGCCTATGGCGAGATCTACGGTGACCTGTTCCGGCCGATCGCCGAGGCGCCGCCCGCGGTCGCCCAGCACTTCCGCTACCCGGAGCTGCTGTTCGAGGCCCAGAGCAACATCCTCAACCGGTACCACACGACCGACCCCGGAACGTTCTACGACGGCAACGACCAGTGGGCGATCCCACCGGGCGGTGCGACGGGCGACGCCCCGCTGGAGCCGTACTTCGTTACCCTGGCCTACCCGGGGGCCACTGAGGCGGACTTCACGCTCATCCGCCCATTCGTCCCCGGAGCGAGGCTGGCGCGGCAAAACATGGCAGCCTGGCTCGGCGGCCGCACGGACGCCCAAGGGAACAACGCGCTGACGCTCTACCAGTTCCCGCGGGACAACTCGCCACTCGGTCCGCAACAGATCGAGGCCAGCATCGACCAGAATCCGACCATCGCCCAGGAGCTGACCCTGCTGGGGCAGGGAGGGTCGCAGATCATCCGGGGCAACCTGCTGGTCATCCCGATCAACAACACGATCCTCTACGTCCAGCCGCTCTACATCCAGGCCGTCAACTCGCCGGGCGCCTTCCCGCAGCTGGGCCGGGTGATCGTCGCCGGAGGCGGCTCGGTCGTCATGTTGCCGACCTACGAGGAGGCGCTGGCGGCGCTGGTCGCCGGGCAGGGTGACGAGATCCCGGTCGATCCCGCGACGGGTGCCATCCCGGAACCGCCGGTCGGCACCGGGACGCCCACCCCACCCGCGCCGCTCCTCAGCGGGGAGGAGCAATCCCTGGCCGGAGAGGCCCTCGCCGCCTACGACCGCGCGCAGGCCGCGCTCGCCCAGGGTGACTGGGCGACCTACGGGGCGGAACTGGCCCGGGTCGAAGAGATCCTGGCACAGCTGAGTGGGACTCCCGTCCCGGAGGCCACGACCGCCCCGTAACGGGCGAGTCAAGACGAGCAACAGATGCGAGAGGCCGGTCGGGATCGCCCCGACCGGCCTCTCGTGTTCGTTCGGCCGATGGGCCGCTCCCGCTTCGCATTCATGACAGTACGGGATCGGCGATCAGGCAGTGCACAGGGATCGACCACCATGCCGAGCCGGCGTCAGGACGCGAAGATGGCCCGGCCGACCCGGATCGACGTGGCGCCTTCTTCGATCGCCACCTCGAAATCGTTGGTCATGCCCATCGACAGCGTCTCGAGGTCGGCCGCCGGATACCGCAGCCGCACCTCGTCACGTAACTCACGGAGGGCGACGAAGGTCGGACGGGCTTCCTCGGCCGTCGGCACGAGCGGCGCGATGGTCATCAAACCGCGGAGACGCAGCGTGGGGCACCCGAGGAGGGCTTCGACCAGGGATGGCGCGTCCTCGGGCGAGCACCCGGACTTCTGCTCTTCCCGGGCGACGTTGACCTGGAGGAGAACGGGCAACCGGTCGCCGGCCGCGAGTTCACCTCGGTCCGCCAGTTTGCGCGCCTCCGCCTCGAGCGTCTGGATCAGGTTGAGCCGATCGACTGACTCGATCTCGTGGGCGATCTTCGCCGCCGCGCGTGCCTTGTTGGTCTGGAGCTGGCCGACCAGGTGCAGCGCGACCGTGGGGTCCGCCAGCGCGGTGAATTTTCTGGCTGCGTCCTGGACCCGGTTCTCTCCGAAGTGGTCGACCCCGAGCCGCACGGCCTCCGCGATGACGGTCTCGTCGACCGTCTTGCTCACCGCGACGAGGCGGATCCCGGATGCCTGGCGCCCGGCCCGTGCGCAGGCCGCGTCGATCCGTTCCCGGATCGCGGTGATCCGTGCTTCGAGGGTCGACATATCGAGGGCACCCTTCGTGTCTCTGCGGCGAGCGGTGGAGTCAGGGCCAGGGGTCACCCCGGCTGGATGGCGATGAACGCGCCGAACCGGCCGGTCGCCGGTCCCTGGGCGCGGTGGGAGAACCAGTCATCCTGGTGGCGCAACGTGCAGATCCCGCTCGACTCGATGTGGGCGTCACGGAGTCCCGCGAGCAGGAGTCGCTCCCGGTTGGCCTGGGCCGCATCGAACTGCCACCGGTCGCCATCACCCGGCCAGCAGGCGTCCGTCGTGTTCCCCTGGAGGGTGTGCCACGCAGCGATCACCTCCGGACCTACTTCGTAGGCCGCCCCGGAGATGGATGGCCCCAGGTAGGCCCGGACGTCCCCCGGCGCGCTGCCGTACTCGGCGCCCATGGCGGCGACGGTCCGTCCCGCGATGTCGGCGACGGTCCCGCGCCAGCCGGCATGGGTGACCGCCACCACGCGCCGGACCGGGTCCGCGAACAGGATCGGCAGGCAGTCGGCGTGCAGCGAGAAGAGGACGGGGCCGGGCGCCCGGGTCATCGTGGCGTCGGCCAGTCCGAGCACGGCGGAGCCGGGGCGGGCGCCACGGCCCGCGTCGTCCGCCCCGACCGTCAGGATAGTCGTGCCGTGGACCTGACCGGTCGTCACGATGGCCGCCGGGTCCAGTCGCGACGCCGACAGCCAGCGTTGCCGCATCTCCCAGGCGTCCGCCTGGTCGCGACCGCCGCTGTAGCTGACGTTGCCGTCCGCCACACCCATCCCGGCGACCCGCCCCGTGAATCCATAGGTCAGCCAGCTCTCGGCGTCGAGCAGTGTTGACCGGGCCGCGGTCGTCTCGGTCGCCGTCCCGCTGTCAATCGTCATCATTGCTCGTCCCGCCGTCTGGCCTCGTCGAGGATGATCAGGTCGACCACCTGCTCGACGGGCGCGTGATCGTCCGTGAAGACCTCGCCACCCGGGTCGATGACCCGGACGTTCCCAGAGGCTACCGCCTCGTGGGCCGTCTCCGCCAGCGGACTCCCCGTCTCGAGGGTCGCTGTCGCCGCGGTCAACCGCTCGATGCCGTCAGCAGACATGGAGCCGACCAGCAACGTGTTGTCGTACCGCCCGGTATCGATCGCGTAGACGTAGGGGAAGACATCGTTCATCGTCGAGGCGATCGCGTCGACCAGCCGGTAATCGGTCGCGGTCCGGCCAACGTTGATCGCCGCGACGCCGCCGGGGGCGAGGTGGGCGACGATCTCACCGAAGAACTCGGTCGTCGTGAGCTGGAACGGGATGTAGGGCTGGTGGTAGGCATCGACGCCGATCAGGTCGTAGGTCTCGTCGTTGGTCCGCAGGAAGTAGCGACCGTCGGCGACGTGGACGTCGAGGCCCGGCGCGGACGCGGACATGGCGAAGTACTCGTCTCCGACCCGCGCGATCTCCGGGTCGATCTCGACGCCGTCGATTGGGATCGGACCGTAGGCGGCGGTCAATTGCCGGGAGACGGTCCCGCCGGCCAGCCCAATCAGCATCGCGTTCCGGACATCCGCCGGCCCCGTGGCATCGCCCAGGAGCGGGGCGACCATGAAGTAGTCCCATGGTCCCCCGGTGAGGAGTTCGTCCGGGTCGTAGACCGAGTGGACGGCGTGGCCCTCGTTGAGGATCAGGGAGACCGTTCCGCCCTGCTCGACGACCTGAATGTAGTTGAACTCCGACTCGG
>CADCWK010000131.1 GCA_902806375.1 uncultured Thermomicrobiales bacterium | reverse complement strand
TGGTCTACGTCATCTCCGGTGCCCTGGCTGGCCTGGCCGGGGCGATCCTGGCTGCCCAGACGTTCGCCGGCAACCCGAACGAGGCGATCGGCTGGGAACTGAGCGCCATCGCAGCCGTCGTCGTCGGCGGGACGCTGCTGACCGGAGGGCTCGGGTCGGTCGCGTCGACGCTGGTCGGTGTCCTGCTGCTGGGTTTCATCATCAACCTGCTCGGCGCGGCGAGCCTCAACCCGTACTGGCAACAGGTGATCCGGGGGTTGTTTCTGCTGGTCGTCGTGACCCTCCAGGCCCGCCTGGTCGGGCTCGGACGACGCCGGTAGGCGGCGAGCACCAGCCGCGGTGAACACGACGAGGAAGTGGATCCCGACCCCGGATGCGCCCCGGGGTCGGGATCTCGCGTCCTGGCCGGTGAAGTGCGCGGCGAGAGGCAAGGTGAGACGGACCACGGGTCGGGTCGACCGGAGGGCGCGTCGGGACATGAACGGCAACGGCGGGATGGCGATGGACTGTCGCCGCCAGCGCGTCGGCGACCGCCTCCCGGGGGGGCGCTCGATCCATCGAGCGCGCCGCGTCGTCGCTCTCCAGGCGAAAGCGGCTCCGCGCCGACCGGACTCTCTGCATCCGTGCTCCAGCGACTTGATACAGACCGTGGCAACTTCCTGTTGGATAGTGTAAAATCTCCGTATTGCCACTCGACCCGTCGGTACTCCGAACAGGACCGGCAGACGGCAGGCGATCCGGCCGCGGGAACTGGCCCCTGATCCGATCAGGCTGTCAGATCCCACTGCGGACCCATGCCGGGAGGCAGGGCACGGACGCTGCTTGGAACGACCCAGTTCGACACCGGCTCTCATCAGGGACAGGTAGACGATGACACAGCAAGACGACGATACCCGTCAGGACGACGCGATCGAGACCGATCCGGTGACCACCACAGCGGAATCCGACACGAGTGACGAGGATGCCGGGAACGCCGAGACCATTGCCGGGTCGGAGCCGGAGATCTTCGAGGTCCCGCTGCTGCCGCTGCGCAACACGGTCGTCTTCCCCATGACGGTCGTCCCGCTGGCCGCGGCCCAGCCGCGTTCCCTGCGGCTGATCGATCACGTCATGTCGGACGATCGCACGGTCGCGCTGGTGCTCCAGCATGACGGCGACCTCGAGAACGCCGGACCCGACGATGTCGTCCGGATCGGGACGCTGGCGACCATCCACCAGATGATGCGGGTGCCCGACGGGAGCGTGCGGCTGGCGGTCCAGGGTGTCGAGCGCATCCGCGTGCTCGAGTTCACCGGCGAGGCGCCCTTCCTCAGGGCTCGCGTCCAGAAGATCCCCGAGGCGCCCGACGACTCCGTCGAGATCCAGGCGCTGATGCGCAACACGATGGAGATGAGCCAGCGCCTCGCGTCCCTCATCTCGAACGTCCCCGACGAACTCATGACGGCGGTCATCAACATCGATGACCCGCGCCACCTCGTCTATATGATCGCGTCCTCGCTCCGGATCGAGCCGGAGGAGCGCCAGGCGCTGCTCGAGGAGGACTCCGTCCGGGAGAAGCTGACCCGGCTCAACGCCTTCCTCAGCAAGGAACTCGACGTCCTCGAGCTCGGCAAGAAGATCCAGTCCAACGTCCAGGAAGAGGTCAGCAAGACGCAGCGCGAGTTCTATCTCCGCGAGCAGCTCAAGGCGATCCGGAAGGAACTCGGCGAGGACAGCGAGTCCGAGGCCGAGGTGACCGAGCTCCAGGGCAAGATCGACGAGTCCGGGATGCCGGAAGAGGCCCGGAAGGAAGCCCAGCGCGAGCTGGACCGGCTGCAGAAGCTACCGCCCGCGGCGGCCGAGTACGGCGTCATCAAGACCTACCTCGACTGGCTCACGTCGCTGCCATGGAACAAGAGCACCGAGGGCGAGATCAACATCTCCGAGGCCCGGCGCATCCTGAACGAGGATCACTGGGGCCTGGACAAGATCAAGGATCGGATCCTCGAGTACCTCGCCGTCCGGAAGCTCAAGCAGCAGATCGAGGCCAAGGCGAGCGAGAACGGGGAGGTCGTCTCCACGCCCAACCGTGAGCCCATCCTCTGCTTCGTCGGCCCCCCGGGCGTCGGCAAGACCAGTCTCGCCCAGTCCATCGCCCGTGCCCTCGGCCGGGAGATGACCCGGATGAGCCTCGGTGGTGTCCGGGACGAGTCCGAGATCCGGGGCCACCGGCGGACCTACGTCGGCGCCATGCCGGGCCGGATCGTCCAGGCGATCCGCCGCGCCGGGACCAACGATCCCGTCTTCGTCCTCGACGAGGTCGACAAGCTCGGCAACGACTGGCGCGGGGACCCGTCGTCGGCGCTGCTGGAAGTGCTCGACCCCGAGCAGAACGACAGTTTCCGCGACCACTACCTAGACGTCGCGTTCGACCTCTCGAAGGTCATGTTCATCGCGACGGCCAACGTGCTCGATACCATTCCGGCCCCGCTCCGCGACCGGATGGAGATCATCGACCTGAGCGGCTACACCGATGCCGACAAGTTGAACATTGCCAAGAAGTACCTCGTGCCCAAGCAGATCGCGGCTAATGGGCTCGGCGATCACGACGTGACCTATACGGACGACGCGCTCAACGCGCTCATCCAGCACTACACCCGCGAGGCCGGCGTCCGGAATCTCGAGCGGGAGATCGGCAGCGTCGGTCGCAAGCTCGCGACCCGTGTCGCCGAGGAGCAGGAACTGCCGAAGGAGGTCGACCGGGCACTGATCCGCGAGTTCCTCGGTCGGCCCCGCTTCTTCTATGAGGAGGCCGCGGCCCGCACCGCGCAGCCGGGCGTCTCGATCGGTGTCGGTGTCAATGCCTTCGGTGGCGACATCATGTTCATTGAGGCGACTCGGATGGACGGCAAGGGATCGATGACCGTCACTGGCCAGCTCGGCGACGTGATGAAGGAATCGGCCCAGGCGGCGCTCTCCTACGTCCGGTCCCGGGCGACGGAGCTGAACGTCGATCCGGACTTCTTCAAGACCGCTGACCTCCACGTCCACGTGCCGGCCGGGGCGACCCCCAAGGACGGACCGTCGGCCGGTACGGCGATGACGACCGCGCTCATCTCGCTCCTCAGCGGTGTCCCGGTCCGGGATGACGTCGGGATGACAGGTGAGATCACCCTGCGGGGGCAGGTCCTCCCCATTGGTGGGGTCAAGGAGAAGGCCCTCGCGATCGACCGAGCCGGTCTGAAGACTTTCGTTCTGCCAAAGCGGAACGAGGCTGACCTGGACGACCTCCCGCAGGAACTCAAGGACTCGCTGACCTTCGTTCTCGCCTCCACGATGGACGACGTGATTCGGGCGGCCTTCCCGGCCGGATCGGTCACGCGGGCGGCCAACCTCGAGGCGGCGGTCATCGAGTCGCAGCAGGCGCATCAGCCCGAAGTAGTCGTCGCGTAACTCTCGCCGGATCACGAAACGATGAAGCGGCCAGCGAGCGATCGCTGGCCGCTTCGTCGTTCCCCGGTGGAGAGAGTCCGGTTGGACGGTCAGTCGTGGGCAACGAGTCCGTTCATGGCCGGCTCGGCGCGGTTGGCGGCTGCGTCGATGAGCGCGGAGAACACCCGAGCGTGCTCGGTGTGCCGGCGGTAGAGGGTCTCGGGGTGCCACTGCACGGCGAGCAGGAACGGCTCTCCCTCGGCCTCGAAGCTCTCGATCGTCCCGTCGTCGGCGTGGCCCGTCACGACCAGGCCGCGGGCGAGGTCGTCGACCGCCTGGTGGTGGTAGGAGTTCGTCATGATCCGGGTCTCACCATAGATGGTGGCGACACGGCTCCCGCCCTCTAGGGTCACGGGGTGGGAGACGTCGTCGCGGGCGAGGCCGTCGTGATCCTGCCGGTGCTGGGACCAGGACGGGCGCTCGTCGGGAATGTCCTGGATGAGCGTGCCGCCCATCGCGACGTTGATCAGCTGGAGCCCGCGGCAGATCCCGAGGATGGGAAGCCCTCGCGCCCGGGCAGCCTGGAACACGCGGAGTTCGAGATCGTCCCGTTCCGGAGAGATGCCGTCCGTCCGGGGGTGCCGGTTGCGGTCGAAGCGGGCCGGGTCGATATCGCCGCCGCCGCTCAGGATCACACCATCCAGCAGATCGAGCAGCTGGTCGGCCGGCTCCGGCAGGAACGGCAGGATGAGCGGCAGGCCACCCGCGTCGCTGACGGCGTCGACGTAGGTCTGATTGAGCAGCCAACGTGGGTGACTGATCGTCGTATCCGGCGACTGGGCGAAGTCGGCCGGGATTCCGATGACCGGGCGGCGCGCCCATATACGGTCGATCTGGGACAAGGGAACATCCTTCCATGGGCAAGGCAACGACGGGAGCTGGCAATAGCGCACATGATAGGCGAGCGACCGACAATAGTGGCGAAGAGTCGCATCCTCACAATGCTTTCTGCCGGAACGGTGAAATCGATGGGAGGCCGGTGCTCCTCCTCGGTCATCTGGACCGTTGGGCCCGGCGATCGGTCACGGGGATGACCCCGTCTCGGCTTCATGATTCCTTGACACGGGGGCGGGGGGCGACTATTCTCCGTGAGCCCCGAAAACACGGTGGGGCGGCGCACCGGAGACGGGGTGCCCGACCAGGCGGGGGAAACCCGGTGCTGGGCGCCGTTGAGGGGGCCGGGAAGGCCGCTTCGTCCCACGAAATGACCCGCGAGGGTCCTTGACACGGGACGGCGGATCACCTAGACTCTCTGAGCTGCGGAGACGCAGTGGGCGGACCGGAAGCGAGCGCGACGAGCGCCGTGACGAGGTCCCCACACCTTGACAAGTTGGCGATCCCCGGTCGTGCCCAGCACGACCAGCGGCGCGCCGAAGACGGAGTAAGCGATCACTGGCCGCCGGCCCCGCAACGGGTCGTCGGACAGGTGAGAACGTCTTGATGGAGAGTTTGATCCTGGCTCAGGATAAACGCTGGCGGCGTGCCTAATGCATGCAAGTCGAACGGGGTCCCTTCGGGGGTCTACGTGGCGGACGGGTGAGGAACACGTGGGGAATCTGCCCTGAGGTGGGGGGTAGCCCGTGGAAACACGGGGTAATTCCGCATAGCCTGGTGGACTGGTAAGGTCCATCAGGAAAGCCTTCGGGCGCCTTGGGAGGAGCCTGCGGCCGATTAGCTAGTTGGTGGGGTAATGGCCTACCAAGGCGATGATCGGTAGCTGGTCTGAGAGGACGACCAGCCACAGGGGAACTGAGACACGGTCCCCACTCCTACGGGAGGCAGCAGCAAGGAATTTTCCGCAATGGGCGAAAGCCTGACGGAGCAACGCCGCGTGCGGGATGACGCCTTTCGGGGTGTAAACCGCTTTTGTCAGGGACGAAGGCTGGGGCAACCCGGTGAGACGGTACCTGGCGAAGAAGGTCCGGCTAACTACGTGCCAGCAGCCGCGGTAATACGTGGGGACCGAGCGTTGTCCGGAGTTACTGGGCGTAAAGGGCGTGCAGGTGGTCCGGTAAGCTTGGCGTGAAAGCCCCCGGCCCAACCGGGGAGGGTCGTCGAGGACTGTCGGACTTGAGGGGCGCAGGGGTCGGTGGAATTCCGGGTGTAGTGGTGAAATGCGTAGAGATCCGGAGGAACACCAGTGGCGAAGGCGGCCGACTGGGCGCACCCTGACACTGAGACGCGAAGGCGTGGGGAGCGAACGGGATTAGATACCCCGGTAGTCCACGCAGTAAACGATGTCGACTAGGCGTGGGGGGACTTGACCCCCTCCGTGCCGGAGCTAACGCGGGAAGTCGACCGCCTGGGGAGTACGGCCGCAAGGCTAAAACTCAAAGGAATTGACGGGGGCCCGCACAAGCGGCGGAGCGTGCGGTTTAATTCGAAGCGACGCGAAGAACCTTACCAGGGTTTGACATGTCCCTGCAGGACCGGGAAACCGGGAGGCCTTCGAGGGTGGGACACAGGTGCTGCATGGCTGTCGTCAGCTCGTGCCGTGAGGTGTTGGGTTAAGTCCCGCAACGAGCGCAACCCCCGTGGCTAGTTACGATGTCTAGCCAGACAGCCCCGCAAGGGGAGGAAGGAGGGGATGACGTCAAGTCAGCATGGCCCTTACATCCTGGGCGACACGCACGCTACAATGGCCGGGACAGAGGGCAGCCAAGCCGCGAGGTGGAGCGAATCCCAGAAACCCGGTCCCAGTTCAGATTGCGGGCTGCAACTCGCCCGCATGAAGGTGGAGTCGCTAGTAACCGCAGGTCAGCAGTACTGCGGTGAATATGTTCCCGGGCCTTGTACACACCGCCCGTCACGTCATGGAAGCCGGCAACGCCTGAAGCCGGTGGGCCAACTCCTTCGGGAGAGGCAGCCGTCGAGGGCGGGGTTGGTAACTGGGACGAAGTCGTAACAAGGTAGCCGTAGCGGAAGCTGCGGCTGGATCACCTCCTTTCTAGGGACGCAGCCTGGACACGGGGCGGGCAACCGCCGGGTGGGCCAGTGCGCATCTCAGGTCAAGGGGGCGTTGACCAGAGCAGCGAGTGATCGCTGGTTCTGGAGCGAGGCGCAGAGCGGGACGAGCGGAGCGGTGGGGTCGGTGGGGCAACCCGCCGACGGGAGCCGGTCATCCGCCACCGGGACGGTCTCGGGACGACCCCTCATCACACATCGGCAGCGGCATGGGGTCAGGTGTGGCGCCATGTCGGACGGTCAATCCAATCGACTCTTGCTCCGTCTTCGGCGCGTCGTGACACCGCAAGGTGTCGGGCGCGCCATGCTTCGTCTCTTCGACGTTGACAACCCAATATGCGCACAGGTCGACCTGAC
>CADCWK010000130.1 GCA_902806375.1 uncultured Thermomicrobiales bacterium | reverse complement strand
CGTGAGCGCCGCCAGGTACTCAGCGGCGAACCGTTCCTCGTCCATCAAGTCCCCGAACAGCTCGCGATCGGCGATGAAGGCGAGGGGGTCTTCCCTCTGCCTGCGGGCGTTGGAAGTGAGCCGCTCACTCCTGCGGTCCACCACCTCGATCGGATGCCCATCCTCGTCCACTCCCTCGGCGTAGCGGGCCCAGCCGGCGACCACGGCGGCGGAGCGGCGGATCTCGCCGCCGGTGGCGAGGTTCTCCCGGACGACGGGGAGAAGCCACTTGGGCAGCTCCCGCCGGTAGGCGTCGAGGTCCATCCCGGGGACCGGACGGAGGGTCGGGGTCGCCTCCTCCTCCATGTAGCCCAGCAAGAACGACTGGAACAGCGGGTCCTGCGCGGCGTCGTGCACGAATCGGTAGCCGGCGAGGTGACCGAGGTAGGCGAGCGCCTGATGCCCGGCGTTGAGCAGCCGCAGCTTCATCAGCTCGTAGGGCTCGACGTCCTCGACGATCTGGACCCCGACGTCCTCCAGTGGCGGGCGACCGAGGCTGAACCGGTCCTGGAGGACCCACTGCGTGAAGGCCTCGCAGATCACCGGCCAGCGGTCGTCCACGCCGAAGCGCCGAGCGACCTCGGCGCGGTCCGTGTCCGTGGTGGCGGGGGTGATCCGATCCACCATGGAGTTCGGGAAGGGCACCTCGTGCTCCACCCACTCCCCGAGATCGGGGTCGCGCAGGGAGGCGAAGGCGGCGAAGCTGCCCCGGGCGACGTCGCCGTTGTGCTCGATGTTGTCGCAGGACACGATGGTGAAGGGCGCAAGCCCGCGGTCGCGGCGCCGGACCAGCGCCTCGGTGACCAGGCCGAAGGACGTCCGGAGCGCGGCGCCAGGCCGGAGATCCTGGAGGACGTCGGGATGAGCCGCGTCGAACTCGCCGCTGATCGCGGCGATGTTGTAGCCCCCCTCGGTCACCGTCAAGGACACGATCCGCGTGGTCTCGGCCGCCATCTTCTCGACGACCGCCTCCGGGTCGTCGGGAGCCAGCAAGTACTCGACGATCGACCCCACCACCCGGGGCTCGTAGGTGCCGTCGGCATGCCTGACCACGAGCGTGTAGAGGCAGTCCTGCGCCGCCATGGCCTCGGCCATCCGCCGGTCGGAGGGCAGCACGCCGACTCCGCAGATGCCCCAGTCCCGCGCCTGCCCCAGCTCCAGGAGGCGGTCGACGTACATGGCCTGGTGTGAGCGGTGGAAGGCGCCGACGCCCAGGTGGACGATGCCCGTCCGTACCCGGGTCCTGTCATAGGAGGGAACGGGCAGTGAGCCGGCCAGCGACGACAGCTTCGCGGTGCCGAGCGGTTGCACGGCTGGGCCTCCTGGTCTCAGACGCAGGATCGTCGTCCTGGAGTGGGGCCGCCCAGCGAAGAGCAGCGAGTTCGTCTGCTTCGGTTGCGTGACGGGGACCGTACCCGCGCCAGCCGAGACGCGCACCCGCCGGTCGGGGCGACGTACACCAGCCGGATCGACGGCGCTCGCAGCCGCGGAGTTGAGCAGGCCGAGACGCTGCCACTGTCTGCCCGGCAAGACTTTCGGTGCAGTCGCTTCCGCTCGAGCCGAGCGACCGGATCGTCTTCCTCACCGACGGCACGCCGGAGCGCAACGCGGCGTCGTTCGACGTGTCCGCGGCCCTGGCGGACGCCGCAGGCCAGCACCCCCGGACCAGCTCCTACAACAGCGGTGGGACCGGCAGTCCGCAGAGCCCGGATCGCGGTTCGAGCGTGGTCCCCCGCGCGCGTTTCAGAAGACACTGTTGGGGTCGTAGTACTCCTCGATGTTCTCGCAGCCGATCCCGACGGCCAGGGTGAAGGACTCCTCGGGGTAGTCGCTCGGCTCCGTCTTCCCCGTGGCGACGTCGACCGCGATCTGGAGTGCCTCCTCGGCGGCGAGCGACGGCGAGTTGAGCCCGGTGGAGAGGTAACGGCCTTCACAGCCGTCCCGGGCGATCAGCGCGAGGGCCTCCTTCTGCCCGTCGGCCGAGGCAGCGACGTAGACGTTCTCGTACCGCGCCTTTCCGTTGACCACCGCGTAGGCACCGAGCGCCATGGAGTCGTTCAACCCGAAGATCAGGTCGACGTCGGGGTTGGCGGCCAGCATGTTCTCCGCCGCTACCTGACCCTTGTCCTGCGCGTAGTCCCCCGACTGCTCGGCGACGATCTCGTACGGGAGTCCGCCCTCCTCGAGCCCGTCGAGGAACCCCTGGCGCCGGGCCGGACCGACGAACTCGTCGGTGGCGGGGCCGGTGAGGATCGCCACCTTGATGCTCGTCTTGCCCATGTCGAGCAGCCGTTGGGCGGTGATCTTGCCCGACTCCCGGCCTATGGTCAGGTTGTCGGACTGCACGCTCGTCATCCCGGTCCCGGGCACGCTGGTGTCGATGTAGACGACCGGGATCTGCGAGGCGACCTGCGTCATCATCTCGGCCTGACCCCGGACGCTGGTCGCGTTGACCACCAGCACGTGAGCTCCCTGCGCGATCATCGTCTGCATCTGGTTCATCTGGATGGCCGGGTCCTTGTTGGCGGACTGGAAGAGCATCTCGAACCCCTGGTCCCGGGCGATCTGCTCCGCCCGCGCCTCCATGGCCGCGAAGTACGGCGCCTGCAACTGCTGCTGGGCGAAGCCGATCACCACATCGCTCGCGTCGGACGCGCCGCCGTTCGCCGGTTCCTGAGCAGGCTTGTCGGAGGGATAGAGGTCCCCGCAGGCGCTCAACGTCATCATCAGGGTCGCGGCGGCGGCCGTCGCTACCAGGCGCCGGAACATCGGCCTCGTCCTGCCGGTCCTCGTCATCGTCCCCGCCTCAGTGGGCCGCGGCCGGGGTGGAGGTGCTCTTGCGCTTGCGCACGATCTGCACCGTCGCGAGCGTGACCGCGACGAGGATGAGCCCGCCCCGGAACGCGTCCTGAAGGAAGGTGGAGACGTTCAGCAGCGACAGCAGATTGGCGATGACGGCGAAGATGACCGTGCCGACGACAGCCCCGAACACCTTGCCGTAGCCACCGGAGAGGCGGGCGCCGCCGATGACGACCGCCGCGATCGCCTCCAGCTCGAGCAGGCTGCCGGCGGTGGACGTACCGCTGGCGAACCGGGCGAGGAACAGCCAGCCGCCCAGACCGACGAGCAGTCCGGCCAGGATGTACACAGACCACAACGTCGACTTCACGGGGATGCCCGAGCTGCGGGCCGCCTCGACGTTGGACCCGATGGCGTAGACCCGACGTCCCCAGACCGTGCGGTACAGCAGGAAGGCGATGAGCCCCGCCATCGCCAGCCAGATGATCGCCAGCACCGGGATGCCCAGGAGCGTCGACTGACCGAAGCGGGCGTAGGAGTCCGCAGCCTCGGGGTTGATCGGGATGCCGTTGCCGTAGGCGTAGACCAGGCCACGGGCCAGGGCGAGCATGCCGAGTGTGACGATGAACGGCTCCAGCCCGCGGAAGGCCACCAGCCAGCCGTTCACGGCGCCGACAGCCGCCCCGATGGCGAGCGCCACGACGAGCCCGAGCAGCACCGAGGGACCGTCGAAGAGCCCGGCCGCGACGACCGCGGCGAGGCCCAGCGCGGAGCCGACGCTGATGTCGATGCCCCCGGTCAGCACGACGATCAGCTGGGCCAGCACCACGACGCCGATGATCGACATCTGCAGCAGCAGGTTGGTCAGGTTCGTGCGGCCCCAGAAGATGGACCCCCGGGTGATGGTGGCGACGATCAGCAGGGCCAGCAGGATGTAGAGGGCGTACTGGCCCTTGACCCAGGTGCTGACGGCGTTGCCCCTGGACGTGTCCTCCTCGTGATGGTGGACGGGAGGGGCCTTGGGTGTCGCTGTCATCGAAAAGCTCCTTGTCTGGGTGATTGCGGAGCGGAGGCTCGTCAGCCTTCGTGGGTCAGTGCGGTGCGGACCAGGTCGTCCGTGGTGGCGTTCTCAGGGTCGAACTCGGCCACGATCTCGCCGTTGCGCATGACGAGGATGCGGTGGCAGAGGGACAACAATTCCTCGGCCTCGCTCGACACGACCAATATCCCTTTCCCGCGTGCGGCGACGCTGTGGATGATCTGGTAGATGTTCGAGCGGGCACCGACGTCGATGCCCTTGGTCGGTTCGTCCAGGACGACGAATTCCGGATCGGTCTCGAGCCACTTGGCGACCACGACTTTCTGCTGATTGCCGCCGCTCAGATTGCGGGTGTAGGTCTTGGTGCCGCCCTTGACCTGGTATTCGGAGATCAGCTCGCGGATACGCGTCTTCTCGCGCTTCCCGTCGACGACGCCGGCCGTGGCCATCTGGGGGAGCGCGACGAGGCTCATGTTCTCGCCGTTGTCGAAGTCCTTGACGAAGCCCTCGAGTCGGCGGTCCTCGGTGAGGTAGGCGATCCCCTTCGCCACCGCGGCCGTGGGGTTGGGCAGGCTCACCTCGTTGCCGTGCAGCTTGATCGACCCGCCGGCCGCCGGGCGCTGCCCCGTGATGGTGCGAGCGACCGACGAGCGACCGCTGCCGACGAGGCCGTAGAGACCGAGGATCTCCCCCGGGTTGACGTCGAACGACACACCGTTCGCGCTACCGCCGTGGAGATCGCGTACCGACAGCACGGGAACCTGGTCCGGCGCCGGGTGCACGGGCGCGGGCCGGTCCAGCGCCTTCAGAGCCTGTCCGATCATCAGGGCCGTGACCTCGTCCGGGTCGGTCTCGGCGGCATCGAGGACCTTGACCAACGTGCCGTTGCGGAGCACCGCGATCCGGTCGCACATGGCGAAGACTTCGTTCAGCCGGTGGGACACGAAGATGATCGACGTCCCCGCCTCCTTCTCGCGTTTCACCAGGCTCAGGATGTCGTTGAAGTGCTCCTCGCTCGTCGACGCCGTCGTCTCGTCCAAGATCATGATCTTGTGCTTGGTCACCGCTGCGCGGCTCAGGGACAGCATCTGGCGCTGGCCCGGCCCGAGCCCGCGGGCGAGCTGGCGGGTCGAGAGGTGGCCGAGACCGACTCCCTGCAGGACCTCCCGGGTCGCGGCACCGTTGGTGTCGACCTTCGTCGCCCACGGCCGGATGTCCCGACCCTCACGGAGCTTGTACAGCCAGACGTTCTCCCCCACCGTGAAGTCGTCGATGATCAACGGCTCCTGGTGCATCATCAGCACGCCCGCCTGCTCCGCCTCGGCGGCGTTCCGGACCGGATGCGGGAAGCCACTGATGGTGATCTCGCCATCGGTCAACGTCTCGACGCCGGCGAGCAGCTTGGCGAACGTGGATTTCCCGGCTCCGTTGGCGCCGCAGACCCCCAGCACGCTCCCGGCGTAGCCCTCGAGATCGACACCGTCGAGCGCCTTCACGCCGGGATAGTGCTTCTTCACCCCGACTGCGGTGAATGCGACCGACCCGGGTTTCGCCGCTCCGGATCCTTCCGTTTCTCGCTCGTCGGTCGGGACTACCATGACTCCCCATTCCTGCTCGGGTATTCGGTGATGACTCGCGTGTGGTCAGCCCTGATCCGTACGGAGCGCAGGATTGGCGCCGGGCGGGTCCCGGCATGCCATTCCCGGGGTCTCAGGCCGCGGGTGTGCTCGACCTGTGGCGTCCGAGCACGCTGCGGCCGGTAACCCGCGTCCTGTTGCGCCATTGCTGTCCTCCGAGCGCGGCATGGTGCCGCGCAGCGTCGAGGGGTGCGCCCCCGTTGCTCAGGGAATGAGTGAGACCTTGATCGAGTCCTTGCCGCTGTCCACGAGCTCGAGGCCCTTCTGGAACTCGGCGAGGGGAAGTTGGTGGCTGCAGATCTTGCTCATCGGCAGCCGGCCGGACTCGATCATGCGGATCGCAGCCGGCCAGCAGTGCGGGCCGAGGTGTGCGCCGCGGACATCGAGTTCCTTGTCGTCGCCGATGATCGACCAGTCGACGGTCACGTTGCTGCCGAAGACGCTGTACTCGACGTAGGTGCCGAGCTTCCGCAGCAGGTTGAGTCCCTGGCCGACTGCTGAGGGGTGGCCGGTAGCCTCGAGGTAGACGTCGGCGCCATAGCCATCGGTCACTGCCTTGACCCGTTCGACGACGTCCTCCGAGCCGATGTCGACCACCAGATCCGCGCCGCACTCCAGCGCCAGGTCGAGCTTCTGCGGCTCGCGGTCGAGTGCGATCACCAGCCGGGGGTTCTTCGACTTGGCGCCCGCGACCATCCCGAGCCCGATCGGGCCGCACCCCGCGACCACGACCACGTCCTCGAAGCGGATGCTGGCCCGCTCCACGGCGTGCAGCGCGCAGGACAGCGGCTCGGCGAAGGCCGCGTGGGCGGCGGGCACGTCCGCGGAGACCTTGTGCACCAGCGCGTCCCTGGGATAGACCATGTACTCGGCCATGGCGCCGGGAGTGCGGCGCTTGAAGCCGTATATGTCGTTCCGCTGGCACATCCAGTACTTGCCATCGAGGCAGTAGCGGCATTGCCAGCACGGCACGATCTGCTCGCTCACCACCCGGTCGCCAACGACGATCCCCCACCGCTGCGCGGCTTCGTCGTCCAGCCCGATCACGGTGCCGACGAACTCGTGGCCCGGGACCACCTCGGTCTCGGCATACGCGGGACGGGAGTCGTCGCCCCAGAACTTCGCAGCCCCGTGGTAGCACTTCAGGTCGCTCGCACAGATCCCGACCGCTTCCACCCGGACCAGAGCCTCGCCGGGCCCCGGAACGGGAACCGGCACTGACTCCAGCCGGTACTCCAGGGGGCCGTGACAGACGACCGCTTGCATCGTCTCCTGCATCGCCCGGGCCTCGGACTCACCGCTCAT
>CADCWK010000129.1 GCA_902806375.1 uncultured Thermomicrobiales bacterium | reverse complement strand
GGCTGCAGCCCGTCGAGCCGCGACCACCGCGCCAGCCCGGAGAGGAACCGGTTCCACGCGGGCGTCCACGGCAGCTGGTCCGGCAGCCACCAGGCGATCGCGGTCGCGAGGCCGGCCAGGACCAGGCCACCGACGATGTCGAGGACGAAGTGGTTGCCAGTCACCATCACGACGTAGCTCATCACCGCGAGGTGGAGCAGCCCGAGGATCGTCCCCAGATGCCAGCGCCGGATGGCCACCGCCAGCCACAGGGCGGCGATCGCGGTCCAGCCGATGTGCATGCTCGGCATGGCAGCGAACTGGTTGGCGGCGGCAAACCCCTCGGTCGCGTTGGGGGTCGTGCTCAGCGCATTGAGCGTATCGACGAACGGGTACCCGTAGGGTCCCATGAAGCGTGGCGGGGACAGCGGAAAGATCGCGTACCACGGGAGGGCCAGCAGCGTGACCGCCACGAACGCCCGCCGGACCAGCCGGTAGGCGACCGGCGCCAGCAAACAGGCCAGCACGGCGCAGACGTACAGGACCGGCTTGAAGTTGCGGTAATAGGCGTTGGCGGCATCGACCAGCCAGTCGTGCTGGAGCATCCAGCGCTGGAGGTCGAGTTCGATGTTCAGACCGAGGGCGCCCTGCCAACGAATGATGTCGAGCGCGTTGGCAAAGGCCTCGTCGGGCGGTTGCTGGAAGAACGACCGCCGCAGGACCGTATAGGTCTGGAGGATCGCCAGGAGCAGGACCACCTGCCCGGCGGCCCACCCGTACCGCCACCGGCCAGCCGGCAGGTCCAGCGCGACGTCCCGTTGCCGCCCTACTGCTGGCGTCATGTCCGGAGCGATGTCGGTCCGTGCCGCGCCCATCGTAGATCGCCGCGCCACGGTGTCAGGCCCTTCCCGATTCCAGAACGACACCGTCGCTTCCCGTACCGGAAGATACACGACGGGTGCCGCGGGAACCGGGGCAAAACATGAATACATCGCGGGAGACCGGTGCGGGCCATAGTCAGGGCGACACCAGGCGCGGACATGGCGAGCCACACCGGCTCCACATGAGTCGGCCGGCCAAAAAAACGACCGCTCAGTCGGCCGCGACGCGATCTCCTGCCTCTGGCGTACTCGCCCCGCGCTTCCAGACATGCCCCGGCGCGATCCGGTCGGCGAGGACCTCGGCGATGTGCTGCGGGGTCTGGTCGGCGAAGTGCTCGATCTGCTGGCGGCAGGACACACCGGCGACAGCCACGACGGTGTCTGGCGAGGCCGCCATCACCGCCGGGAGCAGCCGGTCCTCCATGATCTTCCTCGAGACGTCGTAGTGCTCGGTCTCGTAGCCGAACGACCCGGCCATGCCGCAGCAGCCGGCGCCGGTCTCGCGGGGGCGGCAGCCGCTCTCGCGCATGATGCCGAGCGAAGGCGAGATCCCGATCAGGGCCTTCTGGTGGCAGTGGCCATGGAACAGGACCTCCGGCCCCTGCCGGGTCAGCCAGTCGATCCCGAGATCCCCCTCGTCGGCCAGCTTCGCCAGGAACTCGTCGATCATGAAGCTGTTGTCACCGAGGAGCCTGACATCGGGGTCGTCCGGCAGCAGGTCGGCGTACTCGTCGCGCAGCGTCAGGATGCAGCTCGGTTCAGTCCCGATCACCGGGATGCCCCGCTTCGCGTAGGGCGCCAGCAGCGCGACGTTGCGGCGGGCCATCCGGCGGGCGTCGGCCACCAGCCCCTTGCTCAGCATCGGGCGGCCGCAGCAGACCCGGCGCTCCTCCAGGATGACCTCGAAGCCGGCCGCGTCCAGCAGCCGGACGGCCGCGATCCCGATCTGCGGGTAGTTGTAGGTCGCGAAGGTGTCGTGGAAGTAGACCACCTGTCCGCGGAAGTCGCGTCCGGTCGTCGGGTGGTCGCGCCGCCACTCCGCGAACATCGCCGGGAACGTCTTCCGCTGGAAGGCCGGCAGTTTCCGGTTGGGGTGGACACCGAGCAGGCGCATGAGCGGGCTGGCGAGCGGCGTCCGCAGCGCGAGGTTGGCCAGTGGCGCGACCGGAGCCGACACCTTCGACAGCCGGTGGATGTGGCCGAAGACCCGCGACCGCAGCGGCGTGCCGTGGACGGCCTGGTACTGGGCGGTGAACTCGGTCTTGACCTTGGCCATGTCGACGCTGCTCGGGCACTCGGTCTTGCAGGCCTTGCAGGAGATGCAGAGGTCCATCACGTCGTAGGTCTTCTTCGAGGTGAAGTCCCTCGGCTCGAAGACCTTGCCGGCCAGCGCGTTGCGGAGGGCGTTGGCCCGGCCACGCGTGGAGTCTTCCTCGTCCTTCGTCGCCATGAAGGACGGGCACATCGTCCCGGCCTTCAGCTTCCGGCAGACGGCCGCGCCGTTGCACATCTCGACCGCGCCGAGCAACCCACCCTCGGCCCGGAAGTCGAGGAACGTCTTGGGCTCCATCGGCCGGTAGCCGGGTCCGTAGCGCAGGTTCTCCGTCATCGGCGGGCTGTCGACGATCTTGCCGGGGTTGAACAGGCCGCGCGGGTCGAAGATCTCCTTGAGCTCCCGCATCGCGCCATACAGCTCCGGCCCGAAGATGCGCTCGTTGAGCTCACCGCGCTGGAGCCCGTCGCCGTGCTCGCCCGACATCACGCCGCCGAACCGGGTGACCAGCTCGCAAGCCGCGACGCCCAGCTCCCGCATCGCCGTGACGCCCTCGACCGACTTCAGGTTGAGCAGCGGCCGGACGTGCAGGCAGCCGGCCGACGCGTGGGCGTAGAAGGCGGCGGTCGTGCCGTGCTCGGCGACGAGGATCTCGATCGCCCGGACGTAGTCGGCCAGGTGCTCGACCGGGACGGAGACGTCCTCGATCACCGGGACCGGCTTGTAGTCACCCTTGATGCTCATCAGCAGGCCGAGCCCGGCCTTGCGCACGGTCCAGACGTCCTTCTGGAGGACCGGGTCCAGCACCCGGAGCGGCTCGGTCATCAGCCCGATGCCGCGGTCGCGAATCAGTTGCTCGACCCGCTGGCACTGCCGGTTGAGGTCGTCGTTGTGCTCCCCGTAGAACTCGACGACGAGGACCGCCGCCGGATCGCCCCGGATCAGGGCGATCTGCCGGGCGTAGCCGGGCTGCTGCCGGGTGAGGTCGATCAGCATCCGGTCCATCAACTCGATCGCCGACGGCTCCGCCTCCAGCAGAACGGGCACGGCCTCCATGGCCCGGACGAGGTCGTCGAACTGGAGCATGACCAGGGCGGTCCGCTTGGGCGTCGGGACCAGGCTCACGGTCGCCCGGAGCATGGCCCCGAGCGTGCCCTCGGCCGAGGCGAGCAGCCGGGCGACGTTCATCTCTCCGTCTGGCTTCGTCAGTTCGTTGAGGCTGTAGCCGGTCGCCCGCCGCCAGTGGCGGGGGAAATCGCGCGCGATGGCGTCCCGGTGCGTCTCGCGGAAGGCGAGCAACCGTGTCAGCAGCTCACCGTACGGGTCGTCACGGGCGGCGCGGGCGGCGTAACCGTCCGCCGGAGCCGGGCCAAGATCGACCGTGCCGAGCGCGCCGAGCGCGACCCGGGCCGAGAGCACGTGGTCGCCGGACATCCCGTAGAGGATGCTGTGGGCGCCGGAGGCGTTGTTGCTGATCACCCCGCCGATGGTCGCCCGGTCCAGCGAGGACGGGTCCGGCCCGAACATCAGCCCGTTGGCCCGGAGCTGGGAGTTGAGCAGCTCCAGGGTGATGCCGGGTTCGACGGTGACCGTTCGCTCCTCGACGTTGAGATCCAGGATGCGGTTGAGGTACTTGGAGTAGTCGATCACGAGGGCCGCGCCGACGGCCTGCCCGGCCAGCGACGAGCCGCCGCCGCGGGCAAGGATCGGCACGCCGTGACTCGTCGCCAGTTCGACGGTGGCGAGGACGTCCTCGGTCGTCCGCGGGATGACGACGCCGACCGGCTCGATCTGGTAGTTGCTGGCGTCGGTGGAGTACAGCATCCGGGAGGTGTCGTCGAAGCGGACCTCGCCACTGATCCGGGCCTTGAGCTCCGCCTGCAGGACGCGCTGGGTCTCGGTCTCCCCGATGCGCCGACGCTGCTCGCGCCCGATCAGGTGGAGTGGGGCCCCGGCGGCCGGCCGGTTCAGCGTGGCCGTGCCACCACCGCCAGCGTCGGGCGATGCCTCCAGCCGGGGGTTGGGATCGGTCGCGGGCAGGGACGACGGGGTCGGGTCAGCCATCGTGCCGGCTTCTCCTCGGGTGGTGGGACGGCGCGGCCCGACTGGGGAACGGGACGGCCAGGCACAGGCTCGCGGAAGGTCGGGAAAGTGTAGCACCGGCCCCGAACGCGACCCGGACGGGAAGCGGCAGCGCGGCCCTTCCCGTGCCTGTCCTCCTCGCCACGCAGGGCCATCGGGGCCCTTCCGGACGGATCCGGCGACCGCCTGGTAGCACTCCGGCGCCTCGCCGCGTTACGGTTGGCAGAGACACCGAAGACCCCCGGATCGGGCCCGTCAGCCCGTCAGCCCGGTAACACCGTCGCTGCGGGTGGACGGGTCTCGCCGGTCGGGCCATCCGACGACCCGGTCTGCCGGATCGGACTCAGGTATCGACCGCCTGGTTCCGGTGCCCACACGCATCGCCCTGCGCCAACCTGGCCTCGATGCCGTCCAGCAAGCAGCCCAGCCCGAAGCGGAACGTCGCCTCGGCCGCCTCGTCGTCGTCGATCCAGCGCTCGAAGTGAACCATCATGCGCTGGAGGGCCGGGTATTCGCCGCGGGCCAGCGTCGCCTGGAACTGGCCGATGATCTGCTCGATCGGGTAGTCGGGCGAGCGGTCCGCCCGGGCCTCGGCGATCCGGGTCAGGAGGCTGCCAAAGACGAAGCTGTCGACGGCACTGACGACCCGCGCCATCGTCTCGGGCTCGACACCAGCCTGCGACAGGGAGCCAAACGAGAATTCGGCGTGCCGGAGGAAGTTTGGCCCGTAGTGCGGCAGGCTGCCGATCGTCTGCAGCAGCCACGGGTGCCGGGTGAAGATCGCCCTCGTCTCCAGGGCCACGCGCGTCAGATCGGCTCGCCAGTCCCCCGTCGGCTGGTCCGGCAGCTCCATCTCTCCGAAGATCGCGTCCACGATCAGCTCGAGCAGGTCGTCCTTGCGCTCGACGTGCCAGTAGAGCGACATCACGCCGACCCCCATCCGGGCGGCGAGCTTCCGCATCGAGAGCGCGTCGATCCCGTCCTCATCGATGAGGGCGATCGCCGCCCGGACGATCTGCGCCCGGCTCAGGGGCGAGGCATTGCCCCGGTCGGGCCGCTCCGGCTTCAGCCAGACCGAACCCGGGAGTTCCATGGCGGCACCGACCGAACCGCCGGCCACCTCGATATCGTCATCTCCGCGCCGCGACTTCGCCACCGGTCCTGTCTCCCGACCTACCCATGCGGGCCGGTTGACACCAGCCCCACGGGTCTTTATCGTACATCGTACCATGAAACGTACGATGTACGATGATCGTGCGGCGTACGAGCCTGGCCCGGCCGAGAGGGGTGCGTTCGTTCGCACATAGTTTACATGCCGATTCCGAATCGGGGCCGTTCCTGACCCCATTCGGCCGTACGATGGTCGTATCGTCAGGTCGTCCGCTGAAAGGATTCCCATGAGTAGTATGCGGCTCTCGATGAGCGAGCCAGAGTTTGCCATTCGCGCAAGCGGTCTGACCAAACGCTTCGGCAAGGCGACCGCGGTCGATGGCGTCGATCTCTCCGTCCGGACCGGTTCGGTCCTCGGCTTGCTCGGGCCCAACGGCGCCGGCAAGACCACCATGGTCCGAATGCTGACGACCCTGATCCGACCGGACGCCGGGTCGGCCACGATCGCGGGGTTCGATCTCGCCACCCAGTCCAACGAGGTGCGCCGCTCGATCGGGCTGACCGGGCAGAACGCGGCGGTCGACGAGCTGCTCACCGGCGAGGAGAACCTCTTCATGGTCGGGCGGCTCTACCACCTCTCCGGCAAGGAGGTCCGGCGCCGGACCGGCGAACTCCTCCGGCAGTTCGACCTGACCGACGCGGCCCGCCGCCCCGCCAAGACCTACTCGGGCGGCATGCGACGCCGGCTGGACCTGGCGGCCTCACTGATCGCGACGCCGCCGGTCATCTTCCTCGACGAGCCGACCACCGGGCTGGACCCGCGCAGCCGGATCGACATGTGGGCGGTGCTGGACGAGCTGGTCAAGGGCGGGACGACGATCCTGCTGACCACCCAGTACCTCGACGAGGCCGACCGGCTCGCCGACGACATCGTCGTGATCGACCACGGCCGGATCGTCGCCTCCGGCACGCCAGACAGCTTGAAGCGCCAGGTCGGCGGTGAGGCGATCGATCTCGTCCTCGGCGACCGGGCCCGGGTCGACGCGGCGTCGGCCCTGCTGAGCCAGCGGCTAGGTGTCTCCGTCACGCCCGGGGAGGCGCCCGGCAGCCTGTCGCTGACGGCTCCGGAGGGCTCGGCGACCCTGATCGCAGTGATCCGCACACTGGACGAGCAGGGCGTCGCGATCGCCGACATCGGCCTCCGTCGCCCGACCCTCGATGATGTCTTCCTGCGGCTGACCGGCTCACCCAGTGACCCCATGACGGAGGAGGCTGCCTGATGCAACACACCATCGACGCCCCGGCCCCGACGGTGACCGCGACGATCCCGCGCCCGGGGTTCCTCAGCGACCTGCGCTGGCTGTTCAGCGACGCGCTGACGATCATGCGCCGCAACCTGACCCAGGTGAGGCGCCAGCCCGAGAAGCTCTCGGACGTCACGATCCAGCCGATCATGTTCGTGCTGCTGTTCGCCTACATCTTCGGCGGCGCGATCGCCT
>CADCWK010000128.1 GCA_902806375.1 uncultured Thermomicrobiales bacterium | reverse complement strand
TACCGGGGCTGTCGTGGAGGTCGCTACCGGGGCTGTCGTGGAGGTCGCTACCGGGGCCGTCGTGGAGGTCGCCACCGGTGCCGTCGTGGAAGTGGCCACCGGCGCCGTCGTGGCCGTCTGTCTCGGAAGCCTCGTGGCCGTCGCGACCGGAACGGTGGTCGCTGTTGACGTCGTGCACTCTGTCCCGAAACCAATTGCCCCGTCGAAGGTGGCAGAGGTCAGGATGGCGCCGTCGAAGCTGGCGCCAGTAAGGTTTGCGCCGTTGAAGGTCGCTGCAGTAAGAATCGCGCCGTCGAAGTTGGCACAGGTTAAGTTGGCGCCGTCGAACGTCGCCGCCGTCAGATCCTGGTTGCTGAAATCGGCGCCAACCAGAAACTGTCCGTTGAACTGGGCCGATGCCGGAACGGCCGAGAGGGCGAACATGCCCAGTGCGAGGGCGAGGACGGAGAAGACCGAGCCGAGTGCCCTGATTCGTTCTAAGACGTTCCGCCGGGTTGCCATGATGGGATGCCTCTTTCCGTCCGGTTGCACCTGGTCGGATGCACCGGACCCGGAACCCGGCGACCACCATGGTCGTCCGACGCCGTACTGGTATGACACTCGTATCATGACCGCTGGGCTATACCTACTGTTATAGCCAATCTGGCCCAGTTAGCCGATCCACCTGGACAACCCGTCCCAGGACATTCGACTGGACGCCGCTGCTGCCTCTGCTTCCCTGGCCGCCACCTCGACAACATCGACCTGCTTCACCATGTCGCTCTGTCAGCACCGTTAGTCCTCCTGTATGATCGGTAGCGAGAAGGCGTCACCACGGCCATCACGAGAGGGCATCCCATCGATGAAGACGATCCGGGAGTTGCGGCTGGAACAGGAGTGGACGCAGTTCGAGCTGGCCCTCAAGGTCGGCGTCCATCCCCAGGCCGTCTATCTGTGGGAGAGCGGGCGCCGCATGCCGCTGGTCCCGCAGATCCGCAAGCTGGGTCAGGTGTTCGGACTGTGCTCCGATGAGATCGCCCTGGTCGAACCGACGCCCAGCCGCCAGCGGGTGACCCGCCGCGCGGGTCGTGACCGGTCGCCAGTCGACGCACCCCATGACCGTCAGTCCGGGGACTCCGGCGACGCCGAGATGTGACGATGGCAGAGCAGGAAGAACGTCGCGGGTGGGATCCTGAGCGGCGGGGTGATCGGACTCCATACAGCCGATACGGGCCACCGGACGACGATCCCGGCGACGAGGGTCAGGCGAGGAGCCAGGTGTCCGGAGTCGGGTATGCGCCGGTCGTAGGGGATGGTCTGACCGGACGGGCCTCAGGACTCCGGACGGCCGAACCCGCGCCAGCCGGCCGTCAGCGCGTTCGCTCCAGCACGACCAGCGGGATGTCGCGGTCGGTCGCTTCGAGGTACGCGTCGTAGAAGGGGAACGCGCCGGCCATCAGCGGCCAGAGGGTGCGCTTTTCGTCGGGACCGGCGGTCCGGGCCCTGGCGGCGAAGCGCTCACCACGGATCTGGACGTGGACATTCGGTTCGGCGACGAGATTGAGGTACCACTTCGGGTGCGTGTCGGAGCCGGCGTAGGACCCGATCACGATGTAGCGGCCGTCGTCCTCGGCGAAGTAGAGCGGGGAGACGACCTCACGGCCGGTGATATGGCCGGTGGTCGTCAGGAGCAGGGTCGGCGCGCCGTGCCGGTTGTCGTCGTAGCCCTCGGCGCCATCGGTGGCGAGGTAACGGGCGACGTGCTCGCCGGAGGTGCGGCGGTAGGACTCGTCGCGTTGCCTGGCGATCTCGGGCGTGTCGTGGGGCATGAGTCTGTCTCCGGTGCTGACGGCGACGCATCCATGCGTCAGTGTCGCACCGGGCCGGGCAGTCGTGCCGATGCCGCCGTCCCGGCCCGACGATTAGTGACCGCTCGAGCGGCAACATCCGATCGCGACCGCTGCGGTAGCGTGCCCCTCCCAAAACGCTGCCCGGTGGCCCGGTAGGTCCGCCCGTCCGGGCAGTTGCCGGACGGGGGAACGGGCCGGATACTGACGCCCGGACATCCACCTACAGGTTGCGGACGTGTCGCCTCGTCACGAGGTCACCAGGGGGACAGACATGGCGGAGCGCTGCACGCACCTCGACCAGATCCGCGACCAGAGCCGGCGGACAGACGGCTGCGCGGAGTGCCTGGAGACCGGCGACGTCTGGGTCCACCTGCGCCAGTGTCTGATCTGCGGTCACGTCGGCTGCTGCAGCGACTCGCGGAACAACCACGCCGAGAGACACTTCCACGCCGCCGGCCACCCACTGATGCGATCGCTGGAGCGGGGCGAGTCGTGGATGTGGTGCTACGTCGACGAGGTGACCATCGACCCCGTCCCGACCAACGGCTGACCGGGTGACAGGGAGGAGACGACGGATGGGGACCGGGGACGACACGCTGACCGGCGGGGCTACGCCCACCGCCGCCGCGACCTCTGACGGCGATGATCCGAGCACGGCCGGAGCGTCGCCAGGCACGGCCGACGCGGCCGGCGAGGCCACGACGAACCCCGGCGATGGGCAGCCCGTCACCTTCAGCTTCAGTCGCCGCATCCGAATGGGACGGGAAGCCGAGTTCGCCGCACTGGCCGAGGAGATCACCGCAGACATCTCCACCTTCCCCGGCGTGCTCGATGTCCGGACCTTCCCACCCCGCGGGACCGAGCGGGACTACCGGTGGGTGACCCGCTTCGTCAGCGAGGCGGACGTCCACACCTGGAAGACGTCTCCCCACCGGGAGGAGTTCAACCGCCGCGCCGACCCGCTCACCGAGGACGACGCCCCGGTCGTCACCAATCTGACGGGCACCGCCCGGGACCGGACAGTCGTCCTCGCCCTCACGCCCTTCCAGGACTTCGTCCGCACCAGCGTCTCCGGTATCGGTCTGCTCCTGCTCGGGACGCTGCTGGCCATCATCATGGCCAATTCCCCGATGGCCGACCGCTACGACGCGTTCTGGGATGCGCACCTGCGCATCGGTGGGGATGGCTGGGGCATCGACGAGTCGCTGCGGCACTGGGTCAACGACGGGCTGATGGCGCTGTTCTTCTTCATCATGGGTCTGGAGATCAAGCGCGAGGTGCTGGTCGGCGAACTGCGCTACCCGCGCCAGGCCGCCCTGCCCATCGCCGCCGCCGCTGGTGGCGTGATCGTGCCGGCCCTCGTGTTCTACGCGATCAATGCCGGCGGCGACGGTGAGATGGGCTGGGGCATCCCGATGGCCACCGACACCGCCTTCGTCCTCGGCGTCCTCACACTGCTCGGCACCCGCGTCCGGCCGCTGCTCCTGGTCTTCCTGACGGCGCTGGCCATCGTGGACGACGTGCTGGCCGTCGGCGTGATCGCGGTCTTCTACACCGACCGGGTGGACTGGCTCGCGGCATTCATCGCGGTCGGGCTCCTGTGTGTGCTGGCCGGGGTCAACGTGCTCGGCTTCCACCGCTGGCCAGTCTACGCCGTGCTCGGTGTCGCCGTCTGGGTGGCGGTGTTCGAGAGCGGCATCCACGGCACGCTGGCCGGGATCCTCGTCGCCCTCACCGTCCCGGCCCGCTCCTGGATCAACCCGAGCGAGTTCCTGCTCCGGGGGAGGCAGGCG
This sequence comes from uncultured Thermomicrobiales bacterium, assembly GCA_902806375.1. Classification (GTDB taxonomy): domain Bacteria; phylum Chloroflexota; class Chloroflexia; order Thermomicrobiales; family UBA6265; genus CADCWK01. The sequence continues at coordinate 3,209 of CADCWK010000128.1, read as the reverse complement.
ATCGACGACTTCGAGCGGGCCTGCTACATCGCCCCGAGCATCCTCTCCAACGAGCCCCAGCAGCAGGCCACCCAGCAACTGGAGCGGCTCTGCGAGGACGTCACCACACCGATGACCCACTTCCAGGACCGCCTGAACCCGTTCGTCGCCTACGTGATCCTGCCGGTGTTCGCCTTCGCCAACGCCGGCATCGCGCTCACCGAGGGAGTCGGCGATGCCCTCGGATCGGCGGTGACCTGGGGCGTGGTGGCAGGGTTGCTGGTCGGCAAGCCGATCGGCATCACCCTGTTCGCCTGGATCGCCGTCCGGACCGGCCTGGCCGTCAAACCCGTGGCGATCGCCTGGAGCCACATCGCCAGCGTCGGCATCCTGGGCGGGGTCGGCTTTACGGTCTCGCTGTTCGTCACCGAGCTGGCCTTCGGTGAGGAACCGTTCGCCGACGCCGCCCGGATCGGCATCCTGATCGGGTCGCTGGTCGCGGGGGCGGTGGGCTACCTCGCCCTGCGCCGGACCCTGCCACCGCCCCGCGAGGAGCCTGCCTGACCGCGAGCGGCATCCCTCCGAGACACACGGAAGCGCCCGCGCCAGACCAGTCTGGCGCGGGCGCTCTACGTCTCTGGTGACCCGAGAGGTCCGTCGCTCTACGAGCCAGCCTCGTCGTTTCCGTCGGTCTCGTCGGTCTCGTCGGCCTCGTCGGTCTCGTCGGCCTCGTCGGTCTCGTCGGCCTCGTCGGCCTCGTCGGCCTCGTCGGCCTCGTCCAGCTGGATGGTGAGATACTCGGCGGCCACCCAGAGGGTGCCCTCCTCGTTCACGGCCGACCAGGCGATCCCGTCATCGTCCCGGACCGAGTCGAAGGCGTTGACGGTATCGCCGAGCGTCAGCGTCTGGACGATCGTCCCGGACAGGCTCGGCTCGGCGCGAACGTTGAGCACGTCCGCGGTGACGAAGAGCGGGTACAGCTCCAGGAAGAGCCCACCGCTCTCCCCACCGGTCCCGCCGCCGACCCACCCGTCATCATCGACCGGGAACCAGGTGGCGCCGTCCACCTCGACGGGATCGCCGGTCTGCGTCAACTGCGTCCCGACGGTCACGATCCGCGCGATGCCCGCCGATTCGTCCGGTTCCGCCTGGACCGCGAGGAACCCGGCGGTCACCGTGAAGACGGTCCGGGCGGCGGGAACCAGCCCGACACCTGGCTCCGGCGATGCGTCGGCCGACGGGTCCTCAGCCGGTGTAGAGCGAACGGGAGGAGCAGCGACTGGGGGGGCGGCGATCTGGACGAAGCCCTGGACCGACCAGCCAATGGTCACGCCATCCTGCTCCAGCAGGAACCACTCGTACCCGTCCGCCACGACCGGCCCATCGATCACCGTGACCGTATCCCCAAGGAACAGCGACGCGACCTGCGCACCAGCCAGGGTCGGGTCGCTTCGGACCACCAGGGAGTCGACGTTGACCGCGACCGTAGCCCCGATCTGGATGTCCGTACTGCCACCCTGCGCCGTCGGAACGACCGCCGGCGCGGCGATCTGGACGAAGCCCTGGACCGACCAACCGAGGGTGAGTCCCCCCTGTTGCAGCAGGAACCAGTCGTATCCGTCCGCCACCACCGGACCGTCGATCACCGTGACCGTATCTCCGAGGAGGAGCGACGCGACGGGCGCACCGCCCAGCGTCGGGTCGCTGCGGACCACCAGGGAGTCGACGTTGACGGAGACCGTGCCCCCGATCTGGATGTCGAAGCCACCCGCCTGACCGACGGGCACGATCGCTGGGCTGGAATCGCCGGTCGCTCCACTGGCGGTGAAGCCCTGGACCGACCAGCCGATGGTCATACCGTCCTGTGCCAGCAGGAACCAGTCGTACCCATCCGCCGCGACCGGTCCGTCGATCACGGTCGCGGCCTCGCCAAAGGTGAGCGACCCGACGACCTCGCCGCTCAGCGTCGGGTCGGCGCGGACCACCAGGGAGTCGACATCGACCGTCACCACGGCCTCAGCCTGGGCCCCCCCGGCGATCGCCCGGGACACGTCCGTCCAGGAGGTCGTCGCGGGCATGACCGTCAGCGGCGTCACGGCCACCGGAGCGACTCCCAACGGAGCGACTCCGCTAGCTCCCCCGGCCACCCCGCTGAACGCCACCGAGACCCCCAGCACCGCGGTGGCGACATACCTGACGCATCGCAGATCCCGCAACGTCGTACCCTTTCCCCATGTGTCCGTACAGTAAAAACACCTGACTGTACGGACACTTTTCGCCAACCAGCCTCACACATTATACGCACCATGGTTTTTTTGGCGACGCGAGTCCGCATCGCCCACGCGCAACAATGGCTTCGCGGCGTTGGGTGGATCGCCCGTAGGCCCTGTCGGGGGGCCGCGGAGCTCCGCCGGCACAGACGAAAACCCGCCTGTGGTGTCACAGGCGGGCAGTCCATATCGGCGGTTCTGGGTGCAGTCGACCCCTGGGGGCCATGGGTCAGCGCTGGCGAGGATCGTCCCGGAGAGCCACCGGCGCATCCAGCACCTCGCGCAGCAGGACCGCCGTCCGCAGCGCGGAGGGAGACCGCAGGGCGGCCATCAGATCGGCCCGCGCGTCGCGTTCGCGTTCCGGCGGCGGTTCCGCCGTGCTCCGGGTGGGCCGTCCCGGACGGTCTCCCGGTGTGGGACGCGCCCGCTCCCCACGCTCCGTGCGGGCCGGACCGATGTCGCTGTCAGTCGCGGCCAGGCGGGCTTCACGCCGGGCAACGGCGGGCAGACGCTCACCGACGGCCCCGGCGGCGTAGAGCGAACCCGGCCGGTCATAGTCAGATGGGCTGGCGGTCGATGCGATCAACTCACGGAAGCGTTGCATAGTCTCGTCCTCACCTGTTAAGGCCGGAATGCTGGATGACCGTCATCGCGTCTGTCACGTGGCCGGCATGGCGGGAGCCGGCTCAGCGGTTGCCGTTGCCATTGTCCGTCCCGGAGTGGCCGTTGCCGGAGATCGCCGCTCGCATCTCGGTGTCGGCCTGGACGTTCTCCATCCGGTAGTAGTCCATCACCCCGAGGCGACCGGAGCGGAAGGCCTCGGCTAGCGCCAATGGGACCTGCGCCTCAGCCTCGACGACCCGCGCCCTCATCTCCTGCTCGGCGGCCATCGCCATCGCGCGCCGCTCCTCGGCCCGGGCCTGGGCGATCTTCTTGTCAGCCTCGGCCTGGTCGGTCTGG
>CADCWK010000127.1 GCA_902806375.1 uncultured Thermomicrobiales bacterium | reverse complement strand
CGACCACCGTCGCCCTGCCGCTACCCGGCACGGCGATCGACGCGAACACCGTCTACAGCGTCTATGCGATCGGCACGGTGGCCGAGGGCACGTCGACGGCGCTCGTCACGGCCGAACCGGCCGGTTGAGCCTGAGAGACGGCGACGCCGAAAGGCTAATCCGCTGACTCAGTCCTGGTGACCCTGGGTCCACGATCCAGATGAACCGAGAGCCCCGCGCCTGTATCAGCGCGGGGCTCTCGCTGTCTCTAGATCATCCATCTGTACCAAAAGACCCCTGGGCCCGGGCAAGACATCCCCGACCGGGCCCGGTGAGCCCCGGTCTCCCTACAGGTGACGGAGCAATCCGGTTACCCCGGGTCGGGGACCACTCGCCGCCAACCGTTCCACACCGCGACCGTTCAGCCGGATACCGAGTGCCGTTACCGGGACGCTGCCCCGGCCAGCTCCAGGTCCCGCTCGGCCTCAGCCGCCTGGCCGGGGCGGTAGTCCGGGCTCTGGTGGCGGAAGTAGGTGTTGAACAGGTGCGAGTAGTGCCCGCCGGCGGCCAGCAGCCCGTCGTGCGTGCCGTCCTCGATAATCCGGCCCCTGTCCAGCACGATGATCCGGTCGGCTTCCTGGATGGTCGAGAGCCGGTGGGCGATCACGATCGCCGTCCGGTCGGCCAACGCGACGTCGAGCGCCTCCTGGATCTGGGCCTCCGTCAGTGGGTCGACGCTGGCCGTCGCCTCGTCGAGGATCACCACCGCCGGGTCCTGCATCAGCAGCCGGGCCAGCGCGACCAGTTGCCGCTGCCCCAGCGACAGGGACCGCCCCTCCTCACCGACATCCGTCTGCAGACCCTCCGGCAGGACCGTCAGCCAGTCGCCCCCGGCGATCCGGTTGGCGATCTCCTGGACGTGCTCGTCGGTCGCGTCCGGGCGCGAGTACCGGATGTTGTCGGCGACGGTCCCGCTGAACAGGAACGGCACCTGGGTCACGACGCCGAGTTGTCGGCGGTAGCTCGGCAGGTCGAAGCGGCGGATGTCGTGCCCGTCGACGAGGATCTGACCGCCCTGAAACTCGTAGAACCGCGCCAGTAGCTTGCCAATGCTGGACTTGCCGGCGCCGGTGTGGCCGACGAAGGCGACCGTCTGCCCGGCGGGGATGTCGAACGACAGGCCGTCGAAGACCAGCTCCTGCTCGCTGTACCGGAAGACCATGTCCCGGAACGCGATCCCGCCCCTGAGGACGGGCGCCGGCTCCTCCGCGGTCTGCTGGACGACCGCCTCGGCGTCGATCAGGGCGAAGACCCGCTCGCTGGCGGCCAGCCCGAGCTGGAACTGGCTCCAGAACGAGGCGATGCTCGTGATCGGCCCCCAGAAGATCCCGATCGCCTGGATGAAGAGGAACCACTCGCCGACGCTGGTCCGGCCGTCCAGCACCTGGTTGCCGCCGACCAGCAGGATCGTCACCGTGCCGATCCCCGAGATCGTGATCAGGATCGGGAAGATGCTCGTGAAGACGAACCCCTCGCGCAGGTTGATCCGGTACGACTGCTCGTTTGCCTCCCGGAACTCCTCGTAGAGCGCCCGCTCACGGCGGAAGCTCTTCGCGACGCTGATCCCGGTCATCGACTCCTGGACCATCGAGTTCAGCCGGGCCGTCGAGCGCTGGGCCTGCTGGATCGTCCGCCGGGCGATCCGCCGGAACGCCAGCGCCACCAGGGCGATCAGCGGGGTGATCGCGAAGGCGATCGTCGCCAGCAGCGGGTTGACGAAGAACAGCACCGCCGCCAGGACCAGCACCATCAGGATCTGGGACAGCAGGTCCAGCGTGAGGGTCGCCACGGAGGCGAAGCTCTCGGTGTCGCTCGTCACGCGGGAGACGATCTTGCCGGAGGGGTACTGGTCGAAGAAGCTCAGGTCCCGCTTCATCACCGCCCGGAAGGCGTCCTTGCGGATGTCGAGGATCACGTCCCCGACGACGCGGGCCGACAGCCACTGCCGGACGTAGTTCAGCACCCAGACCAGGATGCCGCTGAGGAACAACGCCACGATGACCGGCAGCACGTCCCGGAAGTCGACGGACCCGCCGCCGACCCGCTCGGCGTCGATCCGGTCGATCGTCCGGTAGATGAGGAACGGGATCAGCGCGCTCAGGACCGAGGCGCTGAACGCGAACAGCGCGACGATGCCCATCACCCGCCGGTGGCGGCGGAAGTAGGCGACGATCCGCCCGACCAGCTCCCCGTCGCGGTACTTGCGGTCGTAGTCTTCGGCTTCGAGCCCATCCATGAAGAATCCCATGGCGGCTGGACCTCCTGTGTCCCGGCGGTTGACCCGCCGATGAAGTCATCAATCGATTGGTCGACATTCCGGTCGCCGCTCCGGTCGGGACCCGGCCCTGAAGGGACCGGCTGAACGACGTTGGGATCGTCGTCCTGTTCCGACTGAACAGCCTGTGACCGGGGCAGTTCCGATGGAGATCCCCGCAGAATCTGATGTCCGTGAGCCGGTCCCTTCAGGGCCGGACAGGTAGCCGTCAGGCCGCCGCGTCGTACCGGCTGAAGATGCGGGTGTAGATGCCGCAGCGGTCCATGAGCTCTTCGTGGCTGCCCTGGTCGATTAGCCGGCCGCCGTCGAGCACGACGATCTGGTCCGCCCAGCGGATCTGCGACAGCCGGTGCGTGATCATCAGGGTCGTCCGGCCCCGCTGGACCTGCTGGAGGGCCAGCTGGATCTCGTCCTCGGTGGCGCTGTCGATGGCGCTGGTCGCGTCGTCGAGCACGAGGATGCGTGGGTCCGTCAGCAGCGCCCGGGCGATCGCCAGCCGCTGCCGCTGCCCACCGGACAGCGAGACGCCCCGCTCCCCGACCTCGGTCTCGTAGCCGTCCTTGAAGTTGCGGACGAAGCCGTCGGCCTGGGCACCACGGGCCGCGGCGAGGATCTCCTCTTCGGTCGTGCCGGGAGGCGCCCCGAAGGCGATGTTGTCCCGTACGCTCCGGGAGAACAGGAAGATGTCCTGCTCGATCTCCCCGATCTGGGCCCGGAGCGAGTCCAGGTTCCACTCCCGGACATCCACCCCGTCAACCAAGATCCGGCCGGCCGTGGCGTCATAGGTCCGGTTGACGAGCTTGGTCAGGGTCGACTTGCCAGAACCCGTCTGGCCGACGATGGCGACGGTCTGTCCCGGCGCGATCCGCAGCGACAGGTCCTCCAGCACGGGACGGCCGCCGTAGCCGAACGACACGTTCTCGAAGACGATCTCGCCTTCGACCCGGGCGACGTGGCCGTCGGGACGCTCGTCCAGCTCGGTGGTGGTCTGGATCAGCTCGATGATCCGGCGCGCCCCGGCCATCCCCTGCTGGACCATGCTGATCGTCCAGATCGAAATCTCGGCCGGGAAGCGGTAGGTCAGCATCAGCCCGATGAAGGCCGTCAACCCGCCGACGCTGAGGTCGCCGCGCGAGTACAACCAGAAGGCCTGCGTGGAGCCGATCGCCGTCGCGACGGCCAGGACGAGCAGCGGGTAGTACCGGGCCTGGAGCTGCCCGACGGCGACGGCGACGTTCCGGACGCTCGTCGCGCCCCGGAAGAACTTGTCCGCCTCCTGGGACTCCTGTGCCGAGGCCTTGACGGTCTCGATCCCGGAGACCGCCTCATTGAGCGTCGCGTTGGTCCGACCGAAGACCTCGCGCTGCTCGATTACCAGCGGGTTGAGTTGACGGGAGTAGATCGCGAGCGTCACTCCACCGAGCAGGATGAAGACACCCGGCCCGAGCAGCAGCTGTGGGTCGATCAGCGCGATCGCGGCGGTGGAGAACACCAGGGTCAGGAGATTGTCGAGGAAGATCGAGGCGCCGGGGTCGTAGATGTTCCAGAGCGTCCGGATGTCGTTGGTCGCCCGCGCCATCAGGTCGCCGATCCGCTGCCGGTTATGGAAGGTCTGGCTCTTGCCCAGCAGCGAGACGGTCAATTCCTCCCGGGCCTCCTTCTGGACCCGGGCGCCAAGGACGCTGAACGAGTATGCCCCGACGACATCGGCCAGGTTGCCGGCGACATTGATCGCGATCAGGACGATCGCCCAGCGGACGAGCCCATCCCAGCTCCCATCCTCCGACGTGACCTCGGCGACGGCCAGGCCGACCACCACCGGCGTCCCCACGTTGCGCGCGGTCGTAAGGATGACACCGAGGATGCCGACCAGCATCACCCAGGGCGAGTGGCGGTTGTGCGACCACAGCCAGCCCAGCGTGGACCGGTAGGCGTAGGACGGCAGCCCCTCGACGCGGAACTCGCTCAGCCGTGGTGGGACGGACGTGGCGGCGACGGGCGGTGGGCGGCGCTGCGACTCCTGGGCAGCGGACGACGGGATCATGGGAGACCTCCTCGATGGACAGGGAATCAGAGACGGCGGTCAACGCGGATTGGCAACAGGCAGTCGCCCAACGCCGGGTGACAGAAGGCGCGGAACAGCGTGAGCCGAGGCCACCCGGTCGGCGGCCGCGACACGGCGATCGGGGGCAGCCCGGACGATCGGCCCGGCGGCCAGACTCGTGTTTGCGCTCATGGGAACGAGGAGAACGACGCCGGCGACCGGGCGCCTTACGTCGGTCGTGACACCGATGTGGGCAGGACAGCGACTCCGGCGCGGCCACGGGGCATCGCCCGGTGCGGGGCGGACCGCTGGGACCGGGAGCTACCCGGAATCATGGACGCGGACAGCAGGTGATCCAGGCGGGCCGTGGCCGATGGCGATGACACAGCGACACCTCATTCCACCACAGTGGGCGATCGGCCGGCAGGGGAGTGCCAGACCGGGCTGGATCGGACGGACGCCCAGTGGGACGCGGGGGAACATCGTACCCTCACATGCGGACAGAACCGGCCCGCATGACCAGGACTGATCGGACATCTCGCGTTGGGACGGCCGGCGATGGTGGGACAAGGGGATGCCGGAGAAACCCGGCGGGACGGCCCACCTCCCGCACCGGCGGACGCGGGCGGGGTTCGACGCCATGATGACGATGCCACTATCCTAGCCCGTTGAAGCCGCGTCAAGGGGGACCGGGTCCGTCCCCGGTTGATCACTCCTTTCGATGGAGCGAGGCGATCACCGGGAGGGTCCGGGCGGGAAAGGGAATCGTCCGTTGCCTCGGTCCGGACGACCGGTGTCCCGCCCCCTTCCGGCGTCGTCCGCCGGTCGTCCGTTCCAGTGGGGCGGTCACAGGCAGACCGACCCGCCATGGTGGCCGGGATCTCAGGGGTCACCGTCAACCCTTTGGTGCGGGGATTGCGCCCGGGTCCGATAACCGGGTGCCTGTCACACCGTCGTGGCCATGTCCGTCCAGGAGTCAAACCACCATGACCGCAAACGGCCAGCAGCGGATCGCCCCAACCAAGACGCCCGTTCCCGTCGCCACCGACGGCGCACCGGGAGCAGCGGTCCTCGCCACCGTACCGGGTCCGCCGCCGGTTGCCAGGTGGTCCGGGAGCGACCTGCTGGCCGCCCTGCGGGTCGCGGCGACCGACCTCCACGGGGAGCGGGCGACGATCAACGCGCTCAACGTCTTCCCGGTCCCCGATGGCGACACCGGCACCAACATGGACCTGACGGTCAGCGCGGCCCTGGCCGAGGCCGCATCGCTGGCCGACCAGCCGGACGTCGCGGCCTCGGACGTCGCGGCGAAACTGGCCCGTGGCGCGCTGCTCGGCGCCCGTGGCAACTCCGGCGTCATCCTCTCGCAGATCTTCCGCGGGCTCGCGCAGGGCATGGCTCGCCGGGGGAGCCTCGAACCACGCGACCTCGCCCGGTCGTTCGCGTCCGCCTCGGAGATGGCCTACAGCGCCGTCATGAAGCCGGTCGAGGGCACGATGCTGACCGTCATCCGGGGAGCCAGTGACGGGGCTGCCGCCGCGGCCAGCGTCCCCGGCGCGACGATCCCCGACGTCCTGGCCGGTGCGCTGGCGAGCTCCGAGGTCGCGCTCGCCAGCACCCCGCAGTTGCTCGACATCCTCCGGCAGGCTGGCGTCGTCGACGCCGGGGGGCAGGGCGTCGTGACGCTGATCGCGGGACTGGATCGGTACGCCCGTGGTATCGCCGAGCCGACCCGCCACGTCGAACCGCCACGGACGGCGGTGACCGGCATCGCCTTCGACGAGTCCTTCACCGACCTCCACGGCAGCGACGACTTCGGGTACTGCACCAACTTCCTCGTCATCGGGACCGGCATCGATGTCGCGGCCGCCCGGACGACGTTGACGACCCTGGGCGACTCGGCCGTCATCGTCGGCGACGACACGACCCTCAAGGTCCACATCCACGCCGACAACCCCGGCCTGGTGCTGGACTACGCCCTGTCGCTGGGCGATCTGACCGAGATCAAGATCGACAACATGCAGCAGCAGAGCCGGGCGCTCCGCCAGACCGCTCCAGTCGCACCGCCCGCCGGGATCCCGGCGGCAACGTTCGGGCGGCAGGTGGTCCTCGCGGTCGCCGCCGGGGCCGGGCTGGCCGACGCGCTCCGCTCCATGGGGGCGACCAGCGTGATCGACGGCGGCGCGACGATGAACCCGAGCACCGAGGAGCTATTGGCCGCGGTCGAGGCCAGCGACGCCGCCGAGGTGATCCTGCTGCCCAACCACCCCAACGTCATCATGGCCGCCAACCAGGTCCGCGATCTGACCGAGCGGTCGCTCCGGATCGTCCCGACCCGGTCCGTGCCGCAGGGGATCGCCGCCCTGAGCTCGTTCAACGCCGACGCCGACCTCGCCGCCAACGTCGCGGCGATGGGCGCGGCGATGGCGCAGGTCCATACCGTCCAGATGTCGACCGCCGCCCGCGACGCCACGATCGACGGCGTCGCCGTCCGGGCCGGCCAGGCGAT
>CADCWK010000126.1 GCA_902806375.1 uncultured Thermomicrobiales bacterium | reverse complement strand
ATGTGACGCATGACCAGATTCCATCCCCATGATCCCGATTCTCCCCATTGGCGAGGCGCCGCAGCCCCAGGCCGCCGCCTCTCCCTTCCCCCCAGCATGCATCTGCTGGTCTGTCCTCTCTGACGCACGGGAGGGACAAACGTTTCGCCCGATGACAACCGAGATTTCGACCGTGACGAGCCAGTCCCGGTGTGACGCCGGTCATCCTGGGAATGGGTCAGAGATCGGGGGTTGTGACACGAGAACAGGATCGACCCCGGGAGGTGCTGGTCTGTTCCCCAGCGGCATCTGAATTCGTCCCAGAAAGAACGTGTCAGTTGTTGCCCACCGAGCACGTCCTGGAGCAGCTCCCGTGCTGGTTGGCCCTGCCCACGCCTCGGCCGGTGACCAGACCTCGATCTCCAGCGTGACGCACTTGACCGGGTCGCGCGCGCGCATCTTTACCGACAACCTCTCCGGCTCCGAGGTGGCCCGGGCGGGCCTCGACGAACTGCTGGCGCTCGTCCGAGAGCCCCAACGCCGTTCTCGCGGCGGCCCGGGCGCGTGGTCGTCCCGGGGGTCGGCCCAAGGCGATCACTGATCCGAAGAAGATCGAGCTGGAGAAGCGCCTCTACGCCGACGGGACCAATGACATTGGGACGATCTGCTCGACGCTCGGCATCAGCCGGTCGACGTCGTACCGGCTGGTACGTGACAACCGCCCAGTCCCTGAAGGGAGTGTCATCACGTAGGGCCACGTTCACGGACCGCCCTCGATCTCAGCGCCCATGAACGACAGCGCCAGGACGCTGAACCCGCAATATCCAGGAAGCCGAGCGTCCGACTATCGGTGATCCTTTCCAGAGACCGTCACGCCACGTTCACGGGTTGCAGCAGGGCTGGATACGTGGACTGGCGACCGATCCAAATCCGGGCGAGGGAAGATCATGAAGTTGCTCCTCACGTCCGCCGGCATCAGGAATCCGAGCATCCACGACACGCTGGTCGGCATGCTGGATAAACCGATCGCCGAGTGCAACGCCCTCTGTATCACGACCGCGTCCTACGGTCATCCGATGGCTGGTCCGGCCCGGGCATGGCATTTCATCAGCGGGCAGGAACCCGAAACCCCGATGGTTGAGCTGGGCTGGAATTCGGTCGGCGTGCTGGAACTCACCGCGCTGCCCAGCATCGCGAGGGACGTCTGGGTGCCGTGGGTCCGGGAGACCGATGTGTTCCTCGTGAATGGTGGCGACTCCCTGTATCTGTCCTACTGGATGCGGCAGTCCGGCCTGGCGGACCTCCTGCCGTCGCTTCGCGCGGTCTGGGTAGGCCTGAGCGCGGGGAGCATGGTGATGACCCCTCGCATCGGGGCAGACTTCGTCATCTGGAGGCCGCCCACCGGAGGCGACGAGACGCTGAACCCCGACGAGACGCTGGGCCTCGTCGATTTCTCGATCTTTCCGCACCTGGGTAACCCCAGCCTGCCCGAGAACACTATGGCCGCCGCAGAGCGATGGGCCGCGGGGCTACCGGGGCCGTCGTATGCGATCGACGACGAGACCGCGATCAAGGTGATCGATGGCAGCGTCGAGGTGATCTCCGAAGGACAGTGGAAGTTCTTCGCTCCCTAGGGCCAACGGGTTCGTTTTCCACGTGCACTGCTTCGATTCTGTATGCGGCCGCGACGAGATCTGCGTGCAGCTAGACGTATCCGCTTCGCTCGGTCACTGCCCAGTGCATGACGCGGGTCATGGACTGCCCGGGTAGTGGCACGAGCGACCTCAATGAGGGACACGCCTTCAAAGGACCAGGACAATCGATGACGCGACGCGACGCGATGCGGGCGGAGCCACCTTCTCGGCGGACCGGACCTGACCAACACGGGCCGAACGGCGGATCCCGTCCTGTGTCCTCAGGGCGTCCTGGAGAAGGTCTGGCGGGCGAATAGGACGACCACGAGGGCGAGCGCGGTGATGGTGGCCGCCGCCCAGGGCAGGTCGTCGACGCCGCCGCGGTCGAGCAACAGCGCCCCCAGCGCGGCTCCCCCCGCGATCCCGGCGTTGCTGGTCGCGTTGACCCATGCCCCGGCCATCTCCCCGGAGGTCGAATGGGTCCGCACGGCGACGGACTGGAACACGGAGGGGACCGCCCCGAAGGCCGCACCCCAGATGGCGGCCGCGATCACCACGGCGGCGAGTGACGGGTACCCGACTCCCACAGCGACGATGGCGAGGCTCGTCACGGCGAGGACGGCGACCGCACCGAAACGCGGGTTGCGATCCAGGGTACGCCCGGCGAACCAGAGGCCCGCCAGCCCACAGAGCCCGAGGCCGAGCAGGAGCGGCCCGATCGCGCGCTCATCCGCGCCGCTCCCCAGCAGCACGAGACTGATGAAGGTGTAGAGCGTGAACTGGCCGAGAAAGGTCAGGCCGTTCGCCGAGACCGCCGCCGCCAGCCGGCCATGTCCCCCTGACGTCCCGGCTTCCCGGGCGGGGACGTCATTGCCGACCGGCGGGAGGATGCGGCTGACGCCGACGGTGCTCGCCAGCCCGAGGACGGCCAGCGTCGCGAAGGCGACCCGCCAGCCGAGCGCCGAGGCGAGCGAGGTCATCAGCGGGACGCCGAGGATCAGGCCGGCCGAGATCCCGCTGCCGACCACCGCCATCGCCCGGCCCATCCAGACCCGGTCCACCAGGCGGGCGGAGTAGCCGATGCTGACCGAGAAGAACAGCGCGTGGGTCAGCCCACCGACGACCCGCCCGGCGACGACGACCTCGAAGGTCGGCGCGACGGCGACGAGGGCGTTGCTCACCGCGAAGGTCGCCATCAGCGCGAGCAGGAGCGGCTTGCGCGGCAGCTTCCGCGTCAGGATCGTCAGCGGGACGGCCAGGGCCGCGACCATGACCGCGTACGCGCTGACGAGCAACCCGGCGACGGACTCCTCCACGTCGAACGCCTCTCCGATCGCGGGCAGGACGCCGACCGGGAGGAGCTCGGTCGTGACGGCGAGGAACCCGGCGACGAGCAACCCGATCAACCCCGGCAACGCCTCGCGCAGGGTCGGTCCGTTGCCGGACTCCCGTGCCGTCTCGCCAGCCTCAGCCACCCGTCAGGACCTCCCGGTATCGCGTTGCCTGCTCCACGCCGCCGCCCTCGCTACCGTCTCGATCGCGGTGCCGACCATGGCCGTCCGCGGCCCGCGACGTACCGGAGACCAGTGGCATGGGAGAAGGTCCCTCTCCTGGCCACGCGCTGAGCGGGCAGAAGCGCATCGTCAATGCGGCGCCCCGCCCGGGCCGTCCCAGCGACCGTGCTCCTGGCGGAGGAGCGCGATCCGTCGGTTCAGAAATGGGCTGAAGTGTCCGGCGTAGCGGGCCTGGACCCCGGGGCGTCGCCAGTCGTCGCCCGTGACGATACCGCGGCAGACCTCCGCCCCGCAGCGGCAGGGCATCGACCAGCCCGCGTCGACGGTGAAGAGCGCGTAATCGACCGTCACCTCGTCTCCGGCACCCAGCGGTCGGCGGGTGGTCAGGGTCAACGCGTCGTCCAGCCAGAGACTGGAATCGCAGGAGTGGTTGCCGAACGTCGTCGGGCTGTCGTCGGGCAGCAGGAGGTGCATCCCCTCGCCCACCGCCAGGGCACTGTACGTCGCGCGTCGCACCGCGCCGAACTGGTCGTCGGTGAGCACGTCACCGCCCAGACGCATCAGGACGGCCCCGGCCGCGATCGGCTCGGCGGCGAACAGCCCCCGCCCTTCGATCGGCGACCGGCCGACCACCACGCGCGGATCCAGCCAGCCCGTCGAGGGCCAGGTCGATGGGTCGGTCTCCATCCGGTTCCTCCTCTCCCGGCCAGTCGTCACGCCCGGGCGGCACCGCTGCGGCGCCCCCGGCCCCTTGCGCATCGGCCCGTCGGTCTGGAACCATGGCGGGCCCGGCTCTGCCGTCTGGCTCGGAGGCGTTGCCCATGTTCCGCGATCCGCTGATCAACGTCTACGTCCGGGACGTCGATCGCGTCGCCCGCTTCTACGTGGACCTGCTCGGGTTCCGGGAGACGTTCCGCACCCCGGCGACCGGCACCCCGGACCACGTCGAGCTGCGGCTGGAGGGGCTGTCCCTCGGCTTCGCCAGCATCGACGCCGCCCGCCGGATGCACGGCTTCACCGCCGGGACCGGGGCACCGCGCTCGGAAGTGGCGCTCTGGGTGGACGACGTGGACGCGACGTTCGCCCACCTGGTCGCCAGCGGCGCGGGGATCGTCAGCGAGCCGCACGCCTTCCTCGGGCGCCTCCGGGCGGGCTGGGTGGCCGAGCCCGAGGGCAACCACGTCCAGATCGTGATGCATTGGCCAGGCGCCCCTGGCGAGTGATACCCGATGGACGGCCGGTCGTCGTCCATGGACAATGGGTCGTCGTTCGTCGCGCCTCCGGGGAGGGTAAGCCCGTGGATACCTGGCCAGCGGGGATCTCCGCTGTCACGCTCTTCGTCGAGGATCTGGCTGCCGCGCGGCAGTTCTACCAGGATGTCTTCGGTCTGCCGGTCGTGTTCGAGGACGACGCCTCGGCGGTGTTCCGGTTTGGGGAGACGCTCATCAATCTGCTCAGCGTCACCGCGGCGCCAGGGTTGATCGCCCCAGCCACGGTGGCGTCGCCCGAGGCGGGGTCCCGCGTGCAGTTCACCATCACGGTGGACGACGTCGACGCGACGTGTGCCGAACTGACCGGGCGCGGGGTCGTCCTGCTCAACGGCCCGATGGATCGCCCCTGGGGCATCCGGACGGCGAGCTTCCGGGACCCCGGCGGCCACATCTGGGAGATCGCCTCCTGACCCCCACCGAGCCGACGTCCCGTCCCCTTCCATCGACATCGACACGGCGTCACCCGAGAGGAACCGCATGAGCGCACCAGCCCGCATCGCTGTCGACCCAGCCCTCGTCGAGCGCATGATCCGGGAACTGGCCACGGACGGCGCCCACGGCGAGACCGGCGTCTGGCGGACGGTCTACTCGCCGGAGTGGGTCGCCGCCGCCGACCGGTACGCGGCCTGGTGCGAGGAGGCCGGTCTGCGGACCCGGCGTGACGCCGTCGGCAATGTCTGGGGCCGGCTGGAGGGGACGGATGCGGCTGGCGACGCGATCGTCTCCGGTTCGCACATCGACTCCCAGCGGCCGGGCGGCCAGTACGACGGCGCCCTCGGGGCCATCGCCGGGCTGGTCGCGATCCGCACGCTGAAGGAGCGGTTCGGTCCACCGGAGCGACCGCTGGAGGCCGTCGCGCTCTGCGAGGAGGAGGGCAGCCGGTTCCCGGCGGCCAACTTCTGGGGCTCCCGCGCCATCACCGGCGCGATCGCTCCCGGCGACCCGGACGCGACCATCGGCTACGACGGCGAGACCATCGCCGCCGCCATGCGCGCGGTCGGGCTGGATCCGGCCCGCATCCCCGAGGCGGTCCGTGACGACATCGACACCTTCGTCGAGCTGCACATCGAGCAGGGGCCGATCCTCGAGCAGGCCGGGCTGGCCGTCGGGATCGTCAACGCCATCACCGGCATCCGGCACTACGTCGTCGAGCTGACCGGGACCGCCAACCATGCCGGCGCCTTCCCGATGGACCTGCGCCGGGACCCGATGGCGGGCGCCGCCGAGATCGTCTCCGGCGTCATCGCCACCGCCCACCGGATGGGCCGTCCAGCCGTGACGACGGTCGGCCGGATGGAGGTCTCGCCCAACGGCCCGGCGATCATCCCCGAGCGGGTGACCTTCACGGTCGACGCCCGCCACCCGGACCCGGTCGCCCGGCAGGTGCTGTACGCGAAGCACGAGGCGCTGATGCGGGAGGTCGCCGCCCGGCGTGACCTGTCGATCAGCTGGCACACCACCTTCGACCAGGACCCGCTGACCTGCGACCCGGCGGTCGTCGGCCTGCTGGAGGGTGCCGCTGCCGCGCAGGGAGTCCCGGCGCTGACGATGGCCAGCGGGGCCGTCCACGACACGCAGCGGATGGCAGCCCGGAGCCGGGCGGCGATGGTCTTCGTCCGCAGCCGCGACGGCCGCAGCCACACCCCGGAGGAGTTCTCCTCCGTGGAGGACTGCGTGGCCGGTATCGAGGTCCTCGCCGCCGCGCTGCACCGGCTGGCGTACTGATACGGAATCCGCCTGAACACTTCCGGTAACACTCGAAGCAGGCCGACGGCGAGCAGACCTCTCCCCCGGCCGCGCCCAGAGGGCACCCGCCGGCTCCCGGATCGCTCTCCCGACCTGCGGTCGCGTTCGACTCACCGGGCCCGGAGAGGGGAGCCGTCCCGTGGACTCGGTATGATTCCCTCGGGTTCGTGACTCCGACGCCGACCCGGATACCATCGCGACGGACGACCGATCGGTTTCGTCCTGCCACGGGCACCGAGCCTGGCGCCCGGCCAGATCATTGGATTGGATCAGCTATGGTCGGCGGCATGAACGACCCATCGACCATCCCGGCGAGTGACGATCATGGGGGCAGGTCGCCGGGTCCGGCCACCGTCGACCGGATCCGCGCCCTGCTCGCCGACCATGCCGCCGGCTCCCGGTTCTCGGGCGTCTGCCTCGTCACCCGTGGCGACGAGACGCTAGTCCACGAGGCCCATGGCCTGGCCCATCGCGGCTTCGGCATTCCCAACACGGTCCACACCCGGTTCGACATCGCGTCGGTGACCAAGGTGTTCACGGCCGCCGCGATCCTTCAGCTCATCGAGGCCGGCGCGATCACGCTCGACACGACTGTCATGCCGTTCATCGGGGTGTCAGGCACCCGGATCGGGGACGACGTGACCGTCTTCCATTGCCTGACCCACACCTCCGGCATCGCCGACGATGCCGACGAGGAGGCGGGCGAGGTCTACGAAGACCTCTTCGTGGATCGACCGAACTACG
>CADCWK010000125.1 GCA_902806375.1 uncultured Thermomicrobiales bacterium | reverse complement strand
CGGACCGGCGCCCCAGGTTTCCCTCCGTGTCGCCGACCGCTCCGGCGCCGGAGCAGGCTCCCGCCGGCCAGGGTGAAGAAGCCGGGCCGCTCGTCCCGGCCTACCTGCCCGGTCGTCTGCCGCCGGGCCCTCTCCAGGCTGAGCGCGTAGTCGAACACCGCCAGGCAGACGAGGTCGATCAGGAGCCCGCCGGTGGCGAAGATCTCGTTCTCGTAGAAGGCGAACGGCTGGCCGAGCACCAGGGAGACGAGGATGGCCCACCGGAACCAGCCGAACGCGACCAGCCGGGAGTGGGCCAGCGAGATCAGCCCGATGGCGGCGAGGGCCGTGGAGATCAGCACGGCCGCGCCCTGCAGGCCGTCCATGACGCTGAGCGACGGAGACGTCGCCGTGAAACGAGGGTCACGCACGATCTCGTCGGTGAGCTCGATCAGGGCCGCGACGGTGATCCCGATCCAGACCAGGAGGAGGAGGCCGCGGAAGCCCCGGTTGCCTACCAGTACCTCATACCACCGGCTGAGTCGCGCCTGGACCCGGTCCACGATACCCGGGCTGCACTCGTCGGTGGAGCGCATCTCCGGCACGGTGCGGCGCAGGGCCTGTGCGAGCGGCAAGTCAGGGCCGCTGTCCTCCAGGAGTCTCAGGATCGCGCGCCGGTCCTGTTGGCGGAGCCCGTGGAGGACGCCGTCCTGGGCCAGGTCCAGGGCCGTCGCGAGGGCGGGTGCCCCGGTCGGGTGGCGGCGGCGGCTCAGCGCCGTGAAGGCGAAGAACAGGCCGACGAAGAGGAGATAGAGGATGACCCAGACCGGCTGGTAGAAGTAGTCGTTGTCGGCGGTGATGAACTTGCCCAGTTCGTCGATGAAGGTCCCGAAGCCGAGCCCGCCGATGACGGCGACCGCCGAGCGGACGCGGCGGCCCAGGAACGTCAGCGCGAGGACCAGCGCGACGAGCATCAGCAGGCCGCCCCAGAGCATGTGCGCGATGTGGAGGTCACCGCCGCCGATCTGCGGGTAGCCGGTCGCGGCCAGATAGATCCGGATCCCGAGCACCGCGACGATGGCGGAGACGAAGAACTGCTCCAGCAGGTCTCCGGCCGAATGGACCTGAACGAACCGATGGTCATCCGTCGTTCCGCGCGTTGCCACTACCAGTGCGTCCCTGTTCGGTCCGGCCGGACCACGGACGGTCCGGCCGGGATGTCCGGTGCAGGTCGCGGGCCAGCGCGGACCGGCCGTCGCGGTGAGACGGCAACGCGGTCGCGTCATGGCCCGGTGGGCAGGGTCAGCTGGGACGTCCCACCTGCTGGGCGGCGTGGTGGGCGTCGATCTCCTCCTGCGGCATCGCGAAGCTGAACATCCGCGTCGCGTCGATCCGGGCGTACTGGTTGGGCGGCCCCCACTCGGTCCAGCCCGGCCCATAGACGTCGAGACAGCAGGCCCGGAGACCGGCGATCGCCTCGTCGTCCTCGTCGTTGATGTCGATCAGCTCGCAGCGGCCGTGGACGATCACGGCCAGCGACTCACCGGGCAGATGGGTGGCGGACACGGCCGGCCGGGCGCGGATGTGGCGGAAGCGGGCCGAGTTGGCGGCCGAGCCGAACCAGAACTGCCCCCGGAAGAACAGGCCGTCGACCGGCGCCGTCCGCGGTTCCCCGGTCGCCGTCACGGTCGCCAGCGTCAGCAGCCGCATCCCGGTCAGCCGTTCGGACAGCTGCGTGGCCGACAGGCGGCGCTCCGCACTGAAGATGCTCCTGAGGTGCGGGCCCGCGTCGGCGGCGCTCCGGTCGAGGAGGGCCTGGAGCGAGGCAAGGTCGAGGGGACGTTCGTGCATGCATCCTCCCGTCATGCGGCGAACCGGCATGCGTCGCCAGCGTGGATGGTCAGCGTAATGGGCGATGCGGACAGCGCCGTTCCGCATTTCGGCCAGATGGGACGCGCTCCACCCGGGCATGGTGGTAGCCTGCCCCGGGGATCGATGGGACGAGAGGGATCTGGGGATCGATGCGACGACATGGAGATCCGGGATGACCGTGGCGCGCAGCGACATGGTGGACGATGGCGGGCGGCGACGATGAACTGGCTGACGACGGTGCGGCGCCTGCTGGGTCAGGCGAGCGACACGCCGGTCGGTGATCGCTCCCCCCGGAACCAGAAGATCGTCCGGATCTCGACCGCCCGGAACGAGCCGATGGCCCGGCTCACCCAGCAGGTCCTGGAGAGCGAGGGGATCCGGGTGCTGCTCAAGCCGATCGGACCCGGGTACGGCGGCTGGGGCAACGCCAACAACCTGATGCACGACGTCTACGTGCTGGAGGGCGATGCGACGCGGGCCCGGGAGGTGCTGGAGTCAGTCCACAGCGGTGGGGATATCGTCCTGCCCGGTGACGGGTAGCGCCCGGTCATCCGCGGTTGCGTGGCCGGACCCAGCACTGGTTGCCGACGGGGAAGGTCAGTTCGTAGCCGTCACCCCGGCGGGGCAGATCGACCCAGATCGGGTCGCCGCCGGCGGTCCGCGCGACAGAGACGATGACCTGCACACTCCGGAGCTGGTCGCCGGGCGCGTCCTCAAGGTCGAGGAACCACGGTTCCGCCTCGCCATGGCGACCGGAGGTGATCTCCAGCCCGAGCAGCCGCCCCGCTTCGCCGACATCGAGGATGGCCTGGCTCGAGACGATCGACTCTGGCGTCGTCAGCTCGCTGGCGTGGTCCGGACCGGCCCCCGGGATCATCAGGCGAAGGGTATTGTGGAGGGCATCGACGACGACATGGAGCCCGGCCCCGGCGCGATCGGCCACCGTCAGGAACGGACCAGGAGGACGGCGATCGTCGTCTGGCTGCCTTGCTCCTGTGACACCTCGGGGGTCTCCGGGATCGAGAGCCCGACCGGAACCGTCCCGCCGCCGGCTTCGCCGAGGACGTAGCCCCAGGCGGTGTAGCCGTCGTCGTCGGTCGCCAGGACGCCATCGAGCCGGGCTACCGTGAGACCGGTACCGTTGGCGTCGAGCTGGGCGAGCAGGTCGTTGGCCATCTCCTGGAGCGCCGTGCCGACGCTGGCGCCCTGTCCGCGGATGGGCGCCGAGATCGACTGGCTGCCGGACCGGTCCGGACCGGTTCCGACCGGGCGCCCGCCGGCCACGTCCAGGATGGCCTGGAGCGCACCCGCCAGCGCCGCATCGATCGACGGTGCGGTCACGGTCAACCGGGCAGTGGAATCAGCCGACCATTCGGTCAGGGAGGCCGCGATCGAGTGAGTCGACATGAGGGGCATCTCTCTCTGGGGTGCTGGGTGCCGAACGTGGCGAGGGCGAGGGGACACCCGGTCCTGACCGGGAACGCACACGCCGCGCCAGCCGGGTCGCCGCCTCGTTCCGACCCGAGATGGTACGGTGACTGCACCATCGGGTGCCATCACGGCAGGACAGCGGGCCGGTCCGACCAGATCCGGCGAGCCGGAAATGCGGGCGGAGACGTTCCCCCCCCGCACGACGCCTGGCCCGATCACCGGCTTCACCCGTTCACCAGACCAGACGACCCGGGAGAGACCATGAGCGCGACGACCGCCGCCCCATCGCAAGAGGCGGAACCCCGACCGGCCGAGGGGACGACTCCGGCTGACGCGATCGACACCAGGTCGCCGAAGACGGCCGCCCGGGACGTGTTCGACGTCCTGAAGCGGATCATCCAGAGCATCGGCAAGGACCAGCTGACGCTGCAGGCGTCGGCCGTCGCCTACAACTTCATCTTCGCCGTCGCTCCACTGCTGATCTTCATCATGTCCATGGCGGCTGCCGTCAGCCGGGCTGTCAACCCCAATACCGACGAGACCGTCCAGAACGTCGTGACATGGCTGGTCGAGCGCCTGCCCGCGACGACCGCCGAGGCGCTCCGGCCCGTCATCGAGGGGGCGCTGGAGCAGTCTGGCGGCGGCATCATCACGGTCGGTGCGCTGCTGGCGCTGTTCGGTGCCCGGGGCGCGATGGGGGCCCTGATCGTCGCGCTCAACGCGGCCTACCGGGTCGAGGAGACCCGGAACTTCGTGAAGCGGCAGCTGCTCGCCATCGGGCTGACGTTCGCCACCGGGTTCGGGATCATCCTGTCGATCGCCCTGTTCCTGGTCGGCGGGCAGATCGGGACCCTGGTCGCCGACGCCGTCGGGCTCGGGAGCACCTGGGCCCTGGTCTGGAATATCGCGCGCTTCCCCCTGATCCTCGTCATCCTCATCGTGGCGCTGGCCATCCTCTACTGGGCTGGACCGAACTCGGCGATCCCCCTGCGCTGGCTGAGTCCCGGCGCGGTCTTCGCGGTCGTGGGCTGGGTCGTGATCACCCTGTTCGTCAATACCTACTTCCGCTACGCCGGCGGCTATGCCGAGTCCTACGGCGTCCTGGGCGGCGTCCTGGCCTTCATCTTCTACCTGTTCCTGATGAGCCTCGTCCTGCTGATCGGCGGTGAGTTGAACGCCCAGCTGGCCCGTCGCGCGCCACAGGCGGATGACGCCACGGCGACCGAGACCGCGGCGTCCGCGTCCCCCGAGGTCGATCCCCTCGACGAGGGGCTGCGCACCGCGATCCGGCAGGCGCGGAGGTCACTGGCCGGGAACGGGGAGGCCGCACTCCGCGTCCCCTACGTGACGACGCCCGAGCAGGCCGAGCGTGGTCGCGGTCGCGCGGTCCGGGGGCTGGCGGTCGGGGCCGCCACGGCCACCGCCGGGCTGCTGGCGGCCGTGGTCCGCCGCCGCTGATCGGCCCGGAGCGCTCCCGGCGTGGCGGGAACCGGTACATTCTTGCGATCACATCGAAAAAATCCGCATCTGCTACCCTTTGCCTGCCACGGTCGTTCCCGCTCCTGACGGATCGTTCGGTGGAACGCGAAACAGCTTTCCCTCTTCGCGCGTTGTGGAGTGCGAAGGGAAGGCGACCGATCGATGGATGTGGCAGTCGGGATCTGGACGGACAGCGCGCTGACGGAACGTTCCGCCGGCCGATACAGGGGAAGCGGCGTAGTGGTGGCTGATGGCGATCTCGTCGGGCGTGCCCGGACGGGCGACCAGGCGGCATTCTCCACGCTCTTCGAGCAGTATCACACCCAGATCCTCAACTACATCCACCGGATGGTCAACGACCGGTCGCTGGCCGAAGACCTGACCCAGGACACCTTCATCAAGGCCTGGAACGCGCTGGGCGGGACCCGTCCCGACCTGGCGTTCAAGCCCTGGCTGTACCGCATTGCCACCAACACCGCCATCAGCCACCTCCGGCGGCGCAAGCTGATCCAGTGGATGCCGTTCATCGGTGGCGACGAGGATCTGCACCCCTCGTCCGAGTCGGTGGAGGGCAACGTCACCCGTTCGCTCGACATCGACCAGGCGCTGAAGCAGCTGCCAAAGCACTACGTCGCCGTCCTGCTCCTCCGCCATTACCAGGGCCTGTCCCTCGCCGAGACCGCCAACGCCTTGAATATCACCGAGAACGCCGCCAAGCTGCGGCTCTTCCGCGCCCGGAAGGCATTCGCGGAGGTCTATGACGTCGACCAGCACGGCGCCCTCGAGCCGATCCAGACAGAGGGTGGCCGTTGATCTCCCACGATGAAGCCCGGGCGTTGATCTCAGCCCGTCTCGATCGCCAACTGGACCCCGCCTCGGCCCAGCAACTCGACCAGCATCTCCTGGGCTGTGAGAGCTGTCGCCGCTTCGCCGGACAGATGGCGGCCATGCACTCCGGTTTCCGTGAGCTGCCGTACCTCGCGCCCTCTCCAGTCGTCCGCCGCGCCGTGCTGGCCGAGGTGCGCAAGGGCCGGACGGTCCGCGGCCGCCTCGCCTCGTGGCTGGAGCCGTTCAGCCTGTCGCCCGGTCCGCTGGCCACGGTCGCCGCGACCGCCGTGCTGGTGCTGGTCGTCGTCGCGACCGTCCTGGCCAGCAGCGTGCTCGAACGCGGCGGGGACCCATCCGGGACCCAGGTCGCGCTGCAGGGTGCCTCCGAGAGCACCCGCGCCGCCGCGACCGAGGGGCTGCCTCCCGTCACGCCGACCGCGACCCGACCGCCGAACATCGTTGGGAACGGCGAGTCCGCATCACAGGGACCGATCGACGCCCAGATCTCCATCGACGAGACCGCCACGGCCGCGAGCGCGGCTGAAGGCGTTCCGACGGTGCCCGCCAGCGATGTTTCCCCGACGCAGGCGCCCACGGCCGCACCGGCGACCGGTCCGGCTGATCCGACTGTCTCTCCTGCAACCGGTGGCCAGGAATCCGCGCCGCCGACCGTGGCGACCGCGACGGTGGCCGTGGGTACGACCACACCCGTGCCGACTGCCACCACCGGCACGACCGAGACGCCGGTCGAGTCGGTCGCGCCCGTCCCTACCGACACGGGGGATGGGATCTTCGCGATCGCCGCGGCGACTCCGACACCGGGGGCCACGCCGACGCCGACCAGCGCGCCGACCGCCACCGCGACGGCCACCGAATCACCTACGGCTACGTCAGCACCGGTGGCGACGCCTACCCAGGCACCGACCGCCACCACGCCCCCGACCGCCACGGCGGTCCCGACGGCGACCGCCACGGCGGTCCCGACGGCGACCGCCACCGCAGCACCGACGGCGACCGCCACGGCGACCACAGCACCGACGGCGACGCCGACGCTGGCTCCGGCGGCGACCCCTACGGAGGCCCCGACCGCGACCCCGACTGAGGAGCCGACGACGCCCGCCACCGTGGCGCCAACCGCTACTCCGACCTCGGCGCCAACGGCGACGGCGACGGCGACGGCGACTCAGGAACCCCCCGCGACGCCGACAGCGGCGCCGACAGCTACTGCCACTGCGACCGTTGAGCCAACGCCAACACCGACCGTGGCGCCTCCGGCCACGGCGACACCAACCGTCACCCA
>CADCWK010000124.1 GCA_902806375.1 uncultured Thermomicrobiales bacterium | reverse complement strand
GTGGCGGAGCGGCAAGCGACTCGGGCGGACCTATGCCCTCGTCAACCTGGTCGTCGGAGCGGTCTTCGTGGCCGTCGCGATCCTCGACATCGACCTGGGTCTCGGGACGTATGCCCGATGGCTGTTCGCGTTGCCGTTCGGCCTCGTCCCGCTGGTCTGCGGGCTGCTGGCGTTCCGATTCGGGGATGACCCGGCGACGGCGCGGCCGCTGCGGCTCTCCGGGGACATCGCGCTCTGGTCACTGATGATCCTGTTCACCGTCCTGGCACTGACGCTGGATGAGCCGGAGTACGGCCCCCTTTTCACGCTGCTGGCGTTCCTGGCCGTGACGCTCATCGGTGCGTTCCTCAACGCCCGGAGAGCGACGGAGGCGGCCTGACGGGCACGGCGACGGGGTACCGTCTCCGGCACCCCGTCGCCTGATCGATCATCGGATTAAGACCGTTAGATGTGAATCGGGTGGCCCAGAAGATCGTGGGCGGCCTCGCCGATCACCTCGGAGACGGTCGGGTGCGGGTGGACCGACATCGCGATCTCGGTCCCGCTGACCTGGAGCAGCCGGCCCAGCGCCGCTTCCGCGATCAGCTCAGTCGCATGAGCGCCGATGATATGGACGCCCAGGACGTCGTCCGTGTCGGCGTCGGCGACGATCTTCGTGAAGCCCTCGGTGTGGCCCTCGATCGTGGCCTTGGCGTTCGGCCGCATCGGGAACCGGCCGACCTTGACCTCATGGCCGAGGTCGCGTGCCTGCTTCTCCGTCAACCCGACGCTGCCGATCTCCGGCTCGCAGTAGGTGCAGGACGGCGAGTTCAGGATGTCCAGCGGGTGCGGGTTCTTCCCGGCGATGTGCTCGACGGCGATGATCCCCATGTGCATGGCCGTGTGGGCGAGCAGCTGCTGCCCGGTAATGTCGCCGATGGCGTAGATGTTCGGGACGCTGGTCTGCATCATCGGGTTGACCGGGATGTACTCACCGGACGGGTCCCTGTCGATGCCGACCGTCTCCAGCCCGATGTTCTCGACGTTGCCCTGCCGCCCGACGGCGACCAGCATGACCTCGGCCTGGGTGACCTTCTCCTTGCCCTTGGCATCCTTCGTCCGCATCGTCACGCCGGACTTTGTGATGTCAAAATCGTCGGCCGTCGGCCGAGCGTCGTTGATGACCTCCAGCTTCGCTCGCTGGTAGGACTTGGCCAGCGCCTCGCTGACCTCGATGTCCTCCTGCGGGATGACCCGGCCGACCAGCGTGACCTTGGAACCGTAGCGGTGATAGATCGAGGCCCACTCGACGCCAGTCGCCCCGCCGCCGCGGATGATGAAGCTCTTGGGCAGGTGCGGCAGGACGACCGCGTGGTCGGAATTGATGACCCGCTCGCCGTCGTACGGCACGCCCTTGATCGGGCGCGGCCGAGACCCGGTATTGATGACGATATTGGTGGCCTGCAGCTGGAACGGCGCGCTGCCGTCGACGGGCTCGACGCCGACGGTGTTGGGGCCGAGGATCGTCCCGCGGGCATGGAAGACGGGGATCTTGTGCTTCTTGTCGAACAGGTACTGGAGGCCCTTGTACTGGCCGTCGACGACCTTCATCGACCGCTGCAGGGCCGTCTCGTAGACGAACTCGATGTCGCCCGAGGTGTTGATGCCGAATTCCTTCGCCCGCTTGACGGTGTCGAAGACGTCGGCCGACTTGAGCATCGCCTTGGTCGGGATGCAGCCGCGGTGGAGGCAGGTCCCGCCGAGCTTCTCCATCTCGACCACGGCGACCTTGAACCCGAGTTGCTTGGCGCGGATGGCGGCGACGTACCCGCCGGTGCCACCGCCGAGGAGGACGACATCGTAGGAGTTGGAATCGGTTGAATCGGTCGCGCTGACGGGGTCCGCCATTGAATCCTCTCTCCGTGGAAAGGCGACGCGAGCGCCGGTGGCCGATCCCGGCCATGGCCCCGGTGGTTGCACCGGCTGCCCCGCGCACGCATCGCAAGAACGGCGGAAGTATACCCGCCCCCATCCTGACGACGGCCTGGCGGTCAGCGGTGTCGGGCGGTCCCACACCGATTACCCGCCGGGAGACCCGTGGATCGGAACCACAGGTCGGCGGGGAGCGTGTCGTCGAACTCGTCGTCGTCGGCGTCCGGCAGGCTCTCTTCTTCCGGGGTGAGTCGCGGGACGCTCACCCACGACCAGTGACGCCGCGCGGGGTCGGTGCCGGAACATCGCTGCCTGTCCACCCCGAAAGCCCTCCGTGCGGGGCATGCCCGTTCGACCAGTGACCGATCCCCGCCGGATCGGCAACGCGGTCCGGTCGTCGCTGCCAGTATGGCACCGGCCAGGACCGGTCCGGCCCGCGTACCTACGCCCTTGGTCGACCGGATGCAGGCGCACGGCCATCGACGGGACCGCGAGACGCCGATTTTCGGTGACAACCGGGCCGTTGCCGCGCCGCCCGGCCGCGTGACACACTCGGGCCACCCGCTCTGCCAGGACCACTCCGCCGTTGACCGGACCGCAGGTGCGACTGGTCGTGGCCACGGACCCCGGCACCCGCGTCTGGCGATGATCGTCTTCGATCAGGGAGCGGGAGCTTGGCGAACGACGGCGACGCGACCGCTCACCGTGACCTCGACGGTGAAGCGCTCCGGGACGAGCCGGTGGGCGAGGCCGTACCGGTCAGCCGGCAGTTGGTCATGCCCCGGCTCGCGCCGCTGCTCGCCACGCCCCGCTGGGCTCACCCGTTCGAGCGGGACTTCGCGGCGCTGCTCGACCAGTACGGGATCCGATGGAGCTACGAGCCGACGACGTTCCTGCTGGCACGGCACCCGGACGGCACGCCCGGGGAGTGCTTCACCCCTGACTTCTACCTCCCCGACCTGCGGACCTACGTCGAACTCACCTCCATGCGGCAGGCACTCGTCACCCGGAAGCATCGCAAGCTCCGCCGGTTCCGCGGCCGCTATCCGTCGACCCGGGTCGTCATGCTCTACCGGCGGGACTACCACCGGATCCTGTCCGGTTGGGCCGTGGGAGACCCCGCAACCCGTGGCCAGGACGGGACGATGCCCCCGGTCGAGGCATTGACGATCCCGGGTGACGGTCGTCTCCTCTATGCGGCGGGTGCGGTCGAACAGCGGCTGGGACAGATCGCGAGCCAGATCGCGGAGCGGTATGCCGCTCTCGGAGAGTCACCCTGCCTGATCGGACTCGGTCACGGCGGGCACCGCGTGGCCATGGATCTGGCCCGCCGGATCCCGGCGCATTCTCCCGGTGCCCCGCTCATCGACCGGATCGCGATCGAGGCCGGCGCCGGGCCGACGCGCGTCCTCCGGGATACCGGCGTCGGCCTTGCCGGCCGGACGGTCACGCTCGTCCCGGCGGTGATCAGCACCGGGCTGACGGTGGACTACGCGGCCGGCTGGCTCCGGCGCCGGGGTACCGCCGGGATCGATGTCTGCGCCCTGCTCGACCGCTCGTCGGCTCGCGTGGTCTCCATTCCCCTGCGCTACGACGGCCTGCCGGCACCCGCCCAGCACCTGGTCGGGTACGGGCTGGAACTCCGCCAGCAGTACCGTGACCTGCCCGGTATCGCCGTGTTCGACGCACCCTACGATGGGCCGCAGGCGACGGCCGGGTGGTGACGCACCAGGTGCCGGCGTCCTCCACCCATGGACGCTGAACCTGCCGGGGACGGGCCGGGAGCGTCCGTCCTGTCCGGGAGGGAGGAACTGTGCCCGAGATCGTCGTCCGAAAGCTCACGGCGGAGGACTGGCGGACCGAGCGATCCCTCCGACTCGCCGCGCTGGCCGATGCGCCCTCCGCCTTCGGCAGCCGCCTGGCCGACGCCGAGCGGTTCGGGGAGCGCGAGTGGCGTAGCCGCATCGCCGGGCAGGCCCGTTTCGCGGCGCTCCTCGACGGGGTGCCCGTCGGAACTGCCGGGTGGGCGTCCGGCATGGACCCGTTCCCCGAGGATGCGGCCCTCGTCGTCGGCGTCTGGGTCGCTCCGGAGGTGCGCGGACGGGCAGTCGGTGACCGCCTCCTCCACGCCGTCATCGACGACGTGAGGGCGGCCGCAGGGCTCGCCCGGATCCTGCTCTGCGTCATGCGCGACAATGAGCCCGCGGTTCGACTCTACCGCCGGCATGGCTTCCGGCCCGTGGAGCTCGCCTTCGCGCCCGACGAGGGTGAGCTCCACCTGGAACTGACGCTGGCGTCTGGTCGCGCGACCGACCCCGCTTGAGCCGGGCGACGGAGACCGTCGGTTGCCGTACGATAGGTCGCCGTCGATCACGGGCCGATCCGTCGCGTTCCGCCAGGCAGGGAGTCTCCATGTCCGCTTCAACCGCTCCGTCGTCGCCGTCACCGGTCCGGGAGCCATCCCGGCAGGCGCTGGCCGACGTGACCCCGTTCTTCGCCGCACCCACGGTGAGTTCCCCGGTCTGGCTGGCCGGCGACCGGATCGCCTTCATCAGCGACCGGAGCGGCGTCCCGCAGGTCTGGGTGACCGATCCCGTCACGGAGCCGATCGCGGATGCGGGCGCGGGCCTCCCGGTCCGGCAGCTCACCCAGGTGCCCGACCGGGTCGCCGCCCTCAGCGCCGCGCCGGATGGGCAGTCGATCGTGTTCGGGATGGACACTGGCGGTAACGAGCACCAGCAGCTCTGGCTGCTGGCGGTCCCGGGTGGTGACCCGGCCCGGGCCGGTGATCCGGTGGCGCTGACCGACCGGCCGGACGTGATCCACTCGTTCGGCGCGATCGCCCCCGCTGGCGACCGCTTCGCCTTCGCGAGCAACGAGCGCGACAACCGGTACTTCGACGTCCGCGTGATCGGCCTGGGCGACCCGGCCTCGGTCTCGATCCTCCAGCTGGTCCGCGACGCCGCGCTCTACCCGGTCGCCTACAGTCCGGATGGCCGGCGCCTGCTGATCCGGCAGAACACCACCAATCTCGACCATGACCTGTTCCTGCATGACCCGGATGGCCACGAACCGGTCCTGCTGACCGCCCACGAGGGCGAGGCAAGTGTCGCGGCCGCGACCTTCGATGCGGACGGCGGGTCGGTCCTGGTGGCGACTAACCGGGACCGGGAATTCACTGCCCTCGTCCGGGTGTCGCTGACCGGTGAGACGCTCGAGATCCTGGCTGATCCGGATTGGGACGTCGAGCTGGTCGAGGTCAGCCAGACGACCGGAGACATCGCCTGGAGCGTCAACGAGGACGGGATCTCCCGGCTGTCCATCCGCAGTGGTTCCGGGCCGGAGCGACGCGTTGACGCGTTGCCCGCCGGGACGATCGAGAGCCTGAGCTGGTCGCCATCGGGTGAGGCGCTGGCCGTCTCGCTCACGACGCCGGTAGCGTCCGGGGCGATCTGGCTGGTCGACCGCGACGGGACCGCCCAGCCGGTCGTGCCGATGGTCTCCGGCGAACTCGACCCCGCCCGGCTGGTCGAGCCGGAGATCGTCCGGTTCATCTCGTTCGACGGCCGAGAGATCCCGGCCTTCTGGTTCGTCCCGGAGGGCGAGGGTCCATTTCCCGTCGTGGTGGATGTCCACGGTGGGCCCGAGGGTCAGCGCCGGGCCGCCTGGCAGCCCGTGCTCCAGTTCCTCGTCTCACGGGGCTACGCGGTGCTCTCGACCAATGTCCGGGGCAGCACGGGCTATGGCAAGACCTACAGCCACCTGGACGATGTCGAGCGGCGCTACGACGCCGTTGCCGACCTCGGCGCGGCCCACGACTGGCTGCGCGCTCAGCAGAACGTGAGGGCCGACCGGATCGGGATCTATGGGGTCAGCTACGGCGGGTTCATGGTGCTGGCGGCCCTGACGACCCAGCCCGAGCGGTGGGCGGTGGGCGTCGACGTCGTCGGGATCGCCAATTTCGTCAGCTTCTTCGAGAACACCGGCCCGTGGCGACGGCGCCTGCGGGCAGCGGAGTACGGCGACCCCGACACGCAGGCCGACCTGCTGCGTGACCTCTCGCCGATCCACCGGGTCGCCGCGATCCGGGCGCCACTGTTCGTGATCCACGGGCGAAACGATCCACGGGTCCCACTGGGCGAGACGGAGCAAATCGTGGCGGCGGTCCAGGGACAGGGCGGAGTGGCCGAGCTGGCGATCTTCGACGACGAGGGCCACGGGCTGATCAAGCGGCCCAACCGGGTCCGCGGGTATGGGCTGATGGCCGACTTCCTGGGCCGGTTCCTGGTCCCATAGCTGCGGCCTGGGCGGGAGACTGGCGACACGTCCGAAAAAAGCAGTAGGCGGACAGCCGTTACGCTGTCCGCCTACGTGTGCCGCTCGGTCGCCCGGAAGGGGGGATCTGGGGAGTGAAGGTGCTCCTGAGGGTTAGCCGCTGACCTGGTGGAGCAGGCTGGCTTCGCGGCGTGCATGACTGGCGGTGCCAGTCACGAGAGAGGAGGTCCCCGAGCAGTCGCTTGTCGATGTACCTGAGAACGTCATGTTCTCAATGCGATCCATTTTGCACAGCTTGTGCCACCGCTCATGATCCAGCCCGTCTCGATCGCGTTCCGTGATGGCGTGTACCTCCGAAGTCGGCCAGTGGCACGACATGACCCATGTCCAGCCGGGATTCAGGATCCGGTCAACTGGCGATCGCGGAAGGGCGGGTGGTCGCTGGTCGCCCCTTGAGCGTCTTGCGCGCCAGGACCTGCCCGCTGGATTCGTCGAAGAGGACCAGGCGTCCGACCGCGGACGCCTTCTTCAGGGCTTCACTGTGCCGGGCGAGGATGTCCCGGGCGAGGGCCGGGTCGGCCGTGGTCTCGAGCAGGATCGACTGACCTTCGCTATGGAACTCCAGACGATACGCGCGCGGGATGGACATGCATGTGCCTTTCGAGGATGCCGTATCCGTGACGTCAGGTTCCGACGCCGTGCGGGCCAACGGTGCCCCGATGCGGCGACGAGTC
>CADCWK010000123.1 GCA_902806375.1 uncultured Thermomicrobiales bacterium | reverse complement strand
GACGCTTTTTTTGGTCGCACAGATAGATCGCCGTCGATATCAAGGAGCCGGGAGGCGCACCACGATGAGGACCAGGGCGGCCACGGACTCAGCGGACATCGTTCGCACCGGGAGGGGCGGATAGGATGCAGGCGCACGCCCCCCAGGCTGCCCCGGCGATCGCCGGCGAGGGCGCCGGCCCGCCCACGCTGTCGCTGATCGACCGCTTCCTGCCCGTCTGGATCTTCGCGGCGATGGGTCTCGGGATCCTGCTCGGCCAGATCGTTCCGGATCTGGGTGAGCGGATCGACGCCGTCCAGGTGGCCGGGGTGTCGCTGCCGATCGCCCTCGGCCTGCTCTGGATGATGTACCCGGTGCTGGCGCGGGTCAGCTACGAGTCGCTCGGCCGGTTCCAGTCGCAGGGCAAACTGTTCGCGACCTCCATGGTCTTCAACTGGGTGATCGGCCCCCTGCTGATGTTCGGGCTGGCCTGGCTGTTCCTGCCCGACCAGCCCGAGTACCGCAACGGGCTGATCCTGATCGGCATCGCCCGCTGCATCGCGATGGTGCTGATCTGGAACATGCTGGCCCGCGGCGACGGCGACACGGCCGCCGTGCTGGTCGCGGTCAATTCGGTCTTCCAGATCCTGATGTACAGCGTCTTCGGCTGGCTGCTCCTGACGGTCGTGCCGGGCTGGTTCGGCGCGGAGTCGTCGGCGGTCGACATCTCGATCTGGACGATTGCCAGGAACGTGCTGATCTTCCTCGGTATCCCGCTCGTGGCCGGGTTCCTGACACGGCGCATCCTGCGGCCCCGCAAGGGCGCCGACTGGTACGACAACCGGTTCATGCCGCGACTAGGCCCGACGGCGCTGCTCGGGCTGCTCTACACGATCGTGATCATGTTCTCGCTCCAGGGCGACCGCATCATCGAGCTGCCACTCGACGTGCTCCGGATCGCCGCCCCGCTCCTGGTCTACTTCGTCATCATGTTCGGGCTCGCCTTCGTCGTCTCCCACCGGCTGGGCTTCGACTACCCGCAGACCGCGGCGCTGTCCTTCACGGCGGCCGGCAACAACTTCGAGCTGGCGATCGCGGTCGCGGTCGGCGTCTTCGGGATCACCTCGGGCGAGGCACTGGCTGGAGTGGTCGGGCCGCTGATCGAGGTCCCGGCCCTGATCGCCCTCGTCTACCTCTCGCTCTGGCTCCGCGATCGGCTGTTCCCTGCCGACGCGGGGACGGAGCCCGTCATCCCCGTCACGTCGGCCGGCCGGCGTCTGACATAGGGGGCCAGAACTGACGCCCAGGCGGCTCCCGTTGGAGGGTGCCAGCCCCTGAAAGGGTCCCATCGCCATGTATGGATCAGAAACGTCCTTTGAGCAGACCGATGATGCCGGCCGGTCGATGATCGACCGGGTCCGGCAGGCGGCTCTCGTCGAAATCGATGGCGCGTCGTTTCCCGGTCTGGAATCGTGTGTCACCAACGCGGTCACGGCGCTCTCCACGGGCACGGTTGGCGGCTTCGTGCCGTTGCTGGCGATCCGGCACGTCCTCTGCTGCATCCGGGCCGGCTCGTGCGACTGCGGGGCCTGCTGAGCCATGGTGACCCGGATCGCCATCTTCGGTGACGTTCACGGCAACAGCGACGCGACGGCCCGGACGCTGGACGCCATCGACGTCGCGGCGCCGGACGCCGTCTACTGCCTGGGCGATCTCGTTGGCTACGGTGCGCGGCCCAACGAGACGATCGACCTGGTCCGCGCGCGGGCGATCCCGACCGTCATCGGCAACTACGACGACGGCGTCGGTTACGACCGGGACGACTGTGGTTGCGCCTACAAGGATGACGGTGAGCGCGAGCGCGGCCAGCGATCGCTGAAGTGGTCACGCGGCGTGGTCGACCCAGACCGCAAGGCGTACCTGCAGGGACTGCTCCCGGAGGTTCGCCTGGACGTCGAGGGAGTCCGGGTCCGGATGGT
Source organism: uncultured Thermomicrobiales bacterium (assembly GCA_902806375.1). Taxonomy (GTDB): domain Bacteria; phylum Chloroflexota; class Chloroflexia; order Thermomicrobiales; family UBA6265; genus CADCWK01. The sequence continues at coordinate 30,364 of CADCWK010000123.1, read as the reverse complement.
GCATGGCAGCCCGCGCCGGATGAACGAGTACCTGTTCGCGGACCGGGACCAGCGGTCGCTCGAACGGATCGCCGCCAGCGCGGACTGCGACGTCCTGGTCTTCGGCCACACCCACATCCCGTGGTCCCGGCACGTCGGCGATGTCCTGTTCGTCAACGCCGGGAGCGCTGGCAAGCCGAAGGACGGCGACCCACGCGCCTGCTGGGTCCTGCTGACACTTGCCGCCGGGCAGGAGCCCGGGGTGACGTACCACCGGGTGGACTACGATATCGACGCGATGGCGGAGGCGATCCGGCAGGCCGACGGGCTGCCGGACCACTACGCCCGCGATCTGGAGACGGCGGGAGCCCATGTCTGAGGTCGAGGTCCAGTTCAGTCGCAGTGGCAAGCCCAAGCGGTCGATCGAGTCGCTGACGGTGGAGCGCCGCTACGCCAACGTGATCCGGCTGTTCCTGGCCGGGGAGCTGCCCGGCTTCACGCACCAGCGCCACATCCACGTCGCCAACGTCCTGCGCCACATCCCCTACGGGCGGCAGCTGATGCACCTCGGGCTCCAGACGATGGCCCACCGCCACTACATCCCCGACAAGTACAGCGCCGAGATCACCGACCGCAACTGGGACCGGCTGGACGGCACGCTGCCCGACCCGGCGCTGTTCGCCGATCTGCCCGGTGGCGCCAATGGTCGGGACGAGGCCGTCCCGTCGTGCCAGGCTGCGGGCGCTGGCTGAACCTGCCCGGCATGCTTGTCCCAACCCCTGATACATCCGGGCTGCCGTCCGCGGGTCGGGGAGGTTCGATGGCCTCAGCCCGACCCGGTTCGGCGCCCGCTTCATCGCGACTCAGAGAGTCACAAGACGCCGGGATCGAACGTCTCGTCGACGAATCGCTTCACCCCCTCCGGACCGGTCAGGCGTAGCCAGATCGGTCCCAGACCCGGCTCGAACGCCACTTCGATGTGAAAGAACGAACAGCAGCGGCGCTCGGTCGCGACGAAGGCGTTGACCTTCGCCATGATGTCGTCGCTCCCTACGAACCGAAACGCGTACCCATCGGGGAGTTCGCGCCGATCCTCGGCCAGGGCGAAGAGGTCGCGACGGACCGTCTCAGATCGGAGGGCAAGCTCGCGGTCATCGAGACTGCACGCGATGGGGAGCGCGTTCGTCGCGCTCTGGGGCGATCGGTCGTCGTGAATACGTTTGATCGCGAGCTCGGCGGCAAACTCGCCCGTTCGACCGTTATCGTCCATGTGCCCTTGTCTTTCCGTGCTCGGTGGAATCGGAACCAGTACCATCGCGAGACTACGACTTCAACCGGACTTCAAGTCAAGAGGGTCGATGGAGGGCAGGGGATGGATGGGTTGACGGTGGGCGAGGTGGCGCGGCGCACGGGACTGCGACCCTCAGCGATCCGATACTACGAGCAAGTTGGTCTCCTCGAGTCTCCCAGACGTGTCAGTGGACAGCGTCGCTATGACGGCGACGTGCTGACCCGGATCGCGCTCGTCCGGATGGCCCAGGAGGCCGGGTTCCGCCTCGATGAGATCCGGACACTGCTCGGCGGTTTCCCGGACGGGACACCGCCATCCAGGCGATGGCAGGAGATGGCCGGGCGCAAGCTCCCCGAAGTCGACGCGCTGATCAGCCGGATGCAGACCGTTCGCCGGGTCCTGGAGGAGAGTCTCCGGTGCGACTGTCTCACCCTCGACGCCTGTGCACACCACGGCTGGGAGCATCGGGTAAGCGACGGGCCAGCTCATATATTGACATCGGTCGATGAATGCCATAGGGTAGGCGTCGAGGAGAGAGGATGAGGAGCATGGTCACGGCATCGCCAGTCGAGCGGATTTCGACGGGAACCGGTTGCCCCGGGTCGGTCCTTGCCCCCGTCCTGTCGGATGCGCAGGCGGGGGAGTTCGCCGCCTGGTTCAAGGCCCTCGGTGATCCGACCCGGATCCGGATCTTGAACCTCCTCGCGAGGAACGAGGACGCGATCTGCGTCTGCGACATCGTCGACCAGTTCCCGCTCGGCCAGCCGGCGATCTCCCATCACCTGCGCGTCCTGCGCGATGCCCGGTTCGTCTTCGCCGAGCGCCGGGGCACGTTCATGTACTACCGGGTCAACCGGGCCTGCCTGTCCGCCTTCCCCGAAGCCGCGCGCCAGATCATGGCGACCTGACTCCGGTAGTTAGCCCGTCAGGGTCAGTTCTCCGCCAGAAATATCGACATCGGTCGATCCAGCCGTCTAGCAGACAGTGAGGACGTTCATGGCTAACCCCAGCCTCCCGGTCGCGGTCATCGGTGCCGGGCCGGTCGGTCTCGCGGCCGCGGCCCGGCTGCTCGCGCAGGGCGAGGAGCCGGTCGTGTTCGAGCAGGGTGAGACGGTCGGCGCCGGGGTCCTGACGTGGGGGCACGTCCGCCTGTTCTCGCCCTGGCGCTACGTCGTCGATGACGCCGCGGCGGACCTGCTGGCCGCGTCGGGCTGGTCGGCGCCCGACCCGGAGGGCTTCCCGACGGGACGTGACCTGGTCGATCGGTACCTGACACCCCTGGCGGCGTTGCCCGCCCTGCGAGACCGCATCCGGCTCGGTGTCCGGGTCGAGGGCGTGGCCCGGGACGGCTTCGACAAGATGAAGTCGGCTGGTCGGGACGACGCGCCGTTCCTCCTCACGGTCGAGTCGGCCGGCGGCGTGACGGAGACCGTCCGCGTGCGGGCCGTCATCGACGCGTCGGGGACGATCCGCTCCCCGAACCCGCTGGGTGCGTCGGGGCGGGCGGTGCCCGGTGAGGCCGACGCCGCCGACCGGATCGTCTACGGCATCCCGGACCTCCTCGGCGCCGACCGGGATCGCTACGCGGGCCGGCGCGTGCTGGTCATCGGCAACGGGCACTCGGCCTTCAACGCGCTGCTCGACCTCGGCCGGCTGGCCGACGAGGTGCCGGGGACGGCGATCACCTGGGCGGTCCGGCGTCCGGCCCAGCGGCTGGCGTCGCTGTTCGGCGGCGGGGACGCCGACGGCCTGCCGGCGCGCGGGCTGCTCGGGGTGCAGGTCCGGGCGATGGTCGATGCCGGCAGTCTCGATCTGGTCAGCGACTTCAGGGCCACCCGGATCGACCCCAGCCCCGATGGGGTCGTCGTCTCGGGGGATCAGGCCGCACTCCCGCCGGTCGACGAGATTATCGTCGCGACCGGGTTCCGGCCGGACCTCTCGCTCCTGTCGGAGTTGCGCATCGCGCTCGACCCGATCGTCGAGAGCCCGGTCGCGCTGGCGCCGCTGATCGACCCCAACCTGCACAGCTGCGGCAGTGTCCCGCCGCACGGCGCCGAGGAGCTGCGCCACCCCGAGGCCGATGTCTATGTCGTGGGGATGAAGAGCTACGGGCGGGCGCCGACCTTCCTGATGCTGACCGGCTACGAGCAGGTCCGGTCGGTCGCCGCCGCCATCGCCGGGGACTGGGTGGCCGCCCGCGACGTCCGGCTGGTCCTGCCCGAGACCGGGGTCTGCTCGACCAACCTGTTCGATGCGCCGGCCTCATCGTGCTGCGGCGCGACCGTCGATGAGGTCGCCGCCGCGACCGGTGCGGCCGCCTGCTGTGGCGGCGGGACGCCGCAGGTCATCACGCTGGAGCCTGGCGTCCCGGCAACGGCGGCGGCCTGCTGCACCCCAGCTGCCCCACAACTGATCCAGCTCGGCGCGCCGCGTTAGGCCTGACGGACGAGACGGACCGATGGGAAGGGAGTCCACGCTGGACCAGCTGGCAGCGATCCGTTCCCGCCGCTACTACGGGTGGTCGATCGTCGGGACGCTCGCGGTCACCGAGCTGATCTCGTTCGGCGTGCTGTACTACGCCTTCGCGGCCCTGCTCGTCCCGATGCAGGCCGAACTGGGCTGGTCGCTGACCGTCCTGGCGGGCGGGTTCTCGGTTGCGCTGCTCGTCTCCGGGCTGGTCGCGCCGCTGGTCGGCCGCTGGCTGGATCGGCACGGTGCCCGGCTGCTGATGACGACCGGCTCGGTCGTCGCGACGCTGGCGGTGCTGGCCTGGTCGCGCGTCGAGACGATCCCCGGCTACTTCGCCGTCTGGGTCGTCATCGGCCTGGCGATGTCGGCGGTGTTCTACGAGCCGGCCTTCGCGGTCCTGACGACCTGGTTCGACCGGCTCCGGGGCCGGGCGCTGCTGGCGCTGACGGTGGCCGGGGGGCTGGCCAGTACGGTCTTCCTGCCGCTGACCGACCTGCTCGCCCGGTCGCTCGGCTGGCGGGACGCGCTGGTCGTCCTGGCCGTCATCCTCGCCGCCGGGACGATCGGGCCGCACCTGCTCGTCCTACGGCGGCGACCCGAGGATCTCGGGCTCCGGCCCGACGGGTCCCCGGTCGACCCGCCGGTGGACAGCACGGACGTGGCGGCGGATGCCGTCGCTCCTCAGGCTGTTGCCGGTCACGACGCCCGGTCGGCGATGCGCGAGCCCGCCTTCTGGTGGCTCGTCTCCGCCTTCGTCCTCAGCACCCTGACGTCCGTTGCCGTCACGGTCCACCTGCTCGCCTACCTGACGGAGCAGGGTCACCCGGGCACCTTCGCCGCGCTGGTGGCCGGTGCCTACGGGCTGTTTTCCGTCACCGGCCGGGTCGTGATGACCGGGGCTGGCCGGTTCATCCCGAGGAGCCGGATGACGGTCATCGTCTTCGGCGGGCAGGCCGTCGCGGTCGTCGCGCTGGTCACCCTCGGGAGCTGGCCAGCCGGCGTGGTGCTGTTCATCGTCCTGTTCGGCGCCAGCACCGGGGCCCTGACGCTGACGCGGGCCACCCTGGTGGCGGACTTCTTCGGCCGTCGGGCGTACGGGGAGATCTCCGGCACGATCTCCCTGTTCACCACCCTCTCCCGCGCGTCGGCGCCGGTCGGTGCCGGGATCGCCTACGGGCTGGCCGGCGGCTACGTCCCCGTCTTCGGGATGCTCGCCGCGACGGCCGTGCTGGCGACGGTGGCGGTCGCGATGGCGGAGCGCCGCCGGGTGCCCGTGCCGGTCAGCCCGGTGCTGGCGCGGTCCGGGTGATGTCCGGGGTTCCCGCCACCGGTAGGCGGCCGGCCGGACGGTCGTACCGATCCGCCTACCCGATCCTGACGGGCTCCTCGGAGTACCGGTAGCGCGGCGGGCGCTGGCGGCCCTGGAGCGCGTAGGCGAACGAGAGTGGTCCGATCCGCCCGATGAACATCGCGAGGGCTAGGATGACCTTGCCTGCATTGGAGACCTCCGCCGAGAGCCCGGTCGAGAGTCCGGTCGTCGCCAGTGCGCTCATTGATTCGAAGAGCAGCGCCGCGGTGGTGAACCGCTCGCCAAGGATCGAGGACTCGGTGATGGCGAGCGAGATCGTGACGAAGAAGTACAGCATCATGAACAGGGCGATGATCCCCATCGAGCGAAACACGAGCGCCGATGCAATCCGGCGACCAAAGACCTGGGATTCCGTATGACCCCGGAGTGCGGACAGGACCGCCACCGAGACCACACCGGTCGTCGTGAGCTTGATCCCGCCCGCGGTTGAGCCGGACGCCCCGCCGATCGCCATGATTCCGAGCCAGATCAGCAGAGTCACCGTCGTGACGCTGGCAAAGTCCACGGTGGCGTAGCCGCCGGACCGGGCCGCCACACTCTGGAAGACGGACGCCATGGGACGAGCCCAGGTGGGAGTGTCCTGGAGCGATGCATTCCACTCGAGGACCAGGAAGATGACAGCCCCGGCCACGAGCAGGACACCGTTCACTACTAGCACGAGCTTGGTGTCGAGCGAGAGCGTGTTCCATCTGCGCCGGACCCAGAGATCGTGGAAGACGATGTACGACAGCGAACCGGTCTGGATCAGCGCCGCGATCACGACGTTGAGCAGGATCGAGTCGTCGTAGGCGATGAACGACCCAAAGTTCGTGCTGAGGTCGAAGCCACCGTTACAGAAGGCACAGATGGCGTGGAACACACCGTTCCAGAGGGCGGTGGGGAAGGCCTGTCCGGCAATAAGCCAGAAGTGCCCTGTCAAAAGGCTTGCGCCGACCGCTTCGACGGCGAAGGTGAAACGAATGATGCGGCCAGAGAACTCGAGGGCTTCCCGCAGAGTCAGCGTCGGGGCCCCGTCCCGCATCAGCATGGCATCGCGCAAACTATCACCCCGGCGCAGGAGCTGGAGGACCAAGCTGGCGCCGACCATGAAGCCCAGGCCACCTATCTGGACGAGAATGAGGATGACGAGTTCGCCGAAGAACGTCCAGTGCGTCGCGGTATCGACCGTCGCCAGACCCGTGATGGTCGACGCGGACATTGAGGTGAAGAGGGCGTCGTAAAAATTGGTCTGCTGGCCTGGCGCGGTGGCCCAGGGTGTCATTAGGAGGATGGTGCCGATACAGATAAAGACCGTCAGCGCCAATGCAAACAGTCGCGCGTGGGCCAGCGGATTCGCGGCCGACGGTCGCTTTACCGGTGGAGGACAGTCGATAACCTTGGTCGAGCGGGCGCGGCGCCGGATCACCGCCCGACCGGGCCTCCGGGCCTCAGGACCGGAACTCGGTGTCATCCGATTACCCGTTTGCCGTTCTCGTCCAAGCGCAGGGAATACGGGATCATTCGGGGTCGTCACGATCCTTTGGGGTGCTGGCCGATGGTGCTGAAGCGGTTGATGGCGGCGTCGGTCCCAGCGACGACGATCTCGTCGTCGGCTTCAATCTGCTCGGTATACGACGGTGCCGTGATCAACTGGTCTTTGCGGCGAATCAGGAGGACGCTCAGGGCGAGATCGGGCGTGTTGTAGAGGTCAGCCAGCGAGCGGCCGATGAAATGTTGCGGTGCATGCATCTTCGCCAGGCCGGCCGTTGGCGTGAGCGTGATGTAGTCGTTGATGGTCCGGACGGCCAGGGAGTGCCCGAGACGAATTCCTGCGTCCGCTTCTGGAAAGATTACCCGGTCGGCGCCAATCCGGGTCAGGACATCGCCGTGCAGCTTGTTGGCTGCCTTAGAGATCACCCATGGGACGCCGATCTGTTTGAGCACCATCGTCGCGAGGACACTCGCGGCGAGGTTCTCCCCTTGGGCGACGATCCCGACGTCCGACTCCTCGACGTGCAGGGAGCGGAGCAACTCCTCATCTGTACCATCGCCCTGGGCGGCCAGCGTCACGAAATCGGACGCCTCGGTGACCGGCCGTTCATCGATGTCGATGCCTAGCACTTCATAGCCCAGGGAGGCCAGGGTCCGAGCGGTGCTGGTGCCGAACCGGCCGAGACCGATGACGACGACCCGGTCCTGTCGTTCCTGGTCCCGCTGTCGACGAAACATCTGATCACCCACTACCCGCTCGGGTCGACGTCGACGGCGCTCGCCACCTGGTCCTGTGCGTAGGGTACCAACCCCCTGGCGTTCCGGACGACCAGCCGGACGTGATCGTCCGGTCCGGCTCGTCGGCTACTCCCACCACGGTCCGGACCAGAACGGTGGCGACGGCGGGTAACCGGTCGGGTCCCCGTCGCTGGGGTCCGGGAATGGACTGACCCATCCGCTGCGGCCCTGCGTTCGCTTGTTTAGGCAGGAGCGGTGCCCTCGCCAGGATCGACGCCTTTCCAATGGCTCCCGTCCGCACCCGACCGCCAGCTTCGCGCCCCGGCCCGATCAGGTCGACCAAATCCGAAAGCTGGCCGCCCGGCGCGGCACGAGCCAGGGCGCAGTCATGCGCGAGGCGATCGACCTCGTGGTGTGGGATACGGTCAGGCAGGCCCTCGAGCAAGTGCGGCATGCCCGTCGCCATACGGGGTGCCGCAGTTCCCGGAGGCTGACGCCGTGCCGGCCAGGATCGGCGCCCGTGGCCAGTATCCGGAACCGATCTCGCTCGGGACGAATCCAACTTGGGCGGGACGACGTTTACTGATTTGAGTGACGGACTTCCCCCCAATGCGGGTCGAGCCATCGGCCCCAGCCCGTTCCTCATCCCTTCCCAGCCAGAGCGTGATGCGCATCCCGCATCACGCTCTGGTTTTTTCGTGCCTCCCGCCGGGGCCTGGGTCGAGGGACAGGGAGACGGGTCACGCCGGTCTTCCGCGGGGACGCCCAGGCTGCCGAGCCGAATCCCGTTCCCATCGTTCGCCCGTCTCACTCCGATGCTTCCGTTTGGATAGGATGATACGAATCGTGTAAGAAGCGTTGCATCGAGCCGGTCATCACGGTAAGATTGGGATCAGACGCGGGTCACATGTTGGACCCGCCAGCGTTTCCAGCAGTGGCGATGGCCCGGAACATGGGCTGGCCCGGTCCCGGGCGGCCCACGTTCGGAGAGGCAAGGAACCGACACCATGAACACCCGACTCCCTCGACAGGTCGTGACTATCCCCGTTGGCGGCATCACCGTTCGCGACGCCGTCGATCGCATCTTCAGCGATCCATTCTTCAATTCCCCGTTCCGGTCGGTGTGGGGCGGCGGCTTCAACGGCGGCTCGTCCGGGGGCCGGCTCGGCATCGCCATCGACGTCTACGAGACGACCCGCGAGGTCGTGATCATCGCCGCGGTCCCCGGACTCGGTCCCGACGACATCAACGTCTCGGTCCATGACAACACGGTCACCTTGAGTGGGCAGCTCCCCAACGTCGCCCAGTCGGAGGAGGCCAAGCAGGCGACCTGGTACATCCACGAACTCCCCTACGGCAGCTTCCAGCGGAGCCTGAAGCTCCCGGTCGAGATCGACCCGGACGGTGCCGACGCGACCTTCGAGAACGGCATCCTGCACCTGCACCTCCCGAAGGCGTCCCAGTCCCGGCCCCGCCAGATCACCGTCCGGCGCAGCGACGCCACGACTTCGGAGCCGCTCGCGCTCCCGACCGAGGAGACTAGCGGGTCGCCCACGACGAACGGTACGGGTCACCACGCGGACGTCGGCGAGACCATCGTCCAGAACTGACGTCCGGGACCGATCCCGCCGGTGGACCAATGGGAAGAGACAGGAAGGCCGCCACGCGCTAGTGTGGCGGCCTTCGTCGTCCCCGTCGGTCGGGCGGCGGCCCTGGGCCGGCCGAGCCATGGAAGGGCCAGTACGCGGTTCGGGTCTCCAGCGGCCACGGAAACGCCCCCCGGCCTTGATGGCCAGGGGGCGCTCCCATTCGTAGATGCTGAACGTTCGATCGGCGACTGACCGCCGGCTAGGCGACGGCGGCGTCGGTCTTCGGGTCGAAGAAGTAGAAGCGGTCCGGCTCGGCCGTCACTTCGATCTTCTGGCCGCGCTCGACCTTGACCTCCGGCGACATCCGGGCCGTCAGGACGGCGTTGCCGCTGTTGAGGTAGATGAAGCTCTCGTTGCCGAGGAGCTCGATCACGTCGACCGTGACCGGCAGGACCGTCTCCGGGTTGCCACCGAAGTGGTTGCGCTCGACGAGGTGCTCCGGCCGGATACCGAGGGTGACCGTCTCGCCCTTGAAACGGGCCAGCGATGCTCCCCGGGAGTCGGGGATGCGCATCCGGAAGCCGCCCGGGTTGGTGGCGTACAGCCGACCCTCGGCGTCCTCGATCTGGACGTCGACGAAGTTCATCGACGGGGAGCCGATGAAGCCGGCGACGAACTTGTTGGCGGGCTTGTCGTACAGGTTCTGCGGCGTGTCCAGCTGCTGGAGGACGCCCAGGCTCATGACGGCGATCCGGTCGCCCATCGTCATGGCCTCGACCTGGTCGTGGGTGACGTAGATGGTCGTGGTCTGGACGCGGTCGTGGAGCTTGATCAGCTCGGCCCGCGTCTGGACGCGGAGCTTGGCGTCGAGGTTCGACAGCGGCTCGTCCATCAGGAACAGGTCGGCGTCACGGACGACGGCCCGGCCGAGGGCGACGCGCTGGCGCTGGCCACCGGAGAGCGCCTTGGGCTTGCGGTCGAGGAACTGCTCGATCTCCAGCATCCGGGCGGCCTCGAGGACGCGGCGTTCGCGCTCGGCCTTCTGGACCTTCCGGAGCTTGAGCGGGTAGGCGAGGTTGTCGCGCACGGTCATGTGCGGGTAGAGCGCGTAGCTCTGGAACACCATCGCGACGTTGCGGTCCTTCGGCGGCAGGTCGTTGACGACCCGGTCGCCGATGATGATCCGCCCCTCGGAGACCTCCTCGAGGCCGGCGATCATGCGCATCGCCGTGGACTTGCCGCAACCGGACGGGCCGACCAGCACGAGGAATTCCCGGTCGTGGATCTCCATGCTGAGGTCGGTGACGGCGGGGGCGGACGAGTTGCCGTACCGCTTGAACACGCCGTCGAAGATGACTCGGGCCATGTGATGGACCTCCCGGCTTCGTACGCCTGCGGGGCACGCCGGTGCCACGGCAGGGGAGCATCGTCCACCTCGTCATCCCGCGCACCACAGTGTTACGCGACGAGTCCGGGGCCGCCCGCGACGCTCAACGGGTCGACCGCCCACGACGGCACCGGTCACGGTGACGCCGTGCGGGCATTGTTGCGGTCCGGTCCGGGACTGTCAAGGCACGTCCCTGCCGCGGCGCGGATACAGGCCGTACCATAGGGAAAGATGGACGGATCGCCCGAGAGGGTGGCGGATGCCGGGAGCCTGTAGGCGCCGGACGGGGAGGACACGTGTCCACGGTCATTCAGGACGGCACGGGCGGGACGGCACGGGGGGACATCACGCCGGGGCGGTTCGCCGGCTATGTCGTTACCCTGGGCGAGGCGATGCTGCGCTTCACCCCGCCCGGCAACGAGCGACTGGAGCGCACGCAGACCCTCGGGATCTCGGGTGGTGGCGCCGAGCTGAACACCGCGACCGGTCTGGCCTGCCTCGGCCTGCCGAGTACCTTCGTGACGGTCCTGCCGGACAACGCGCTCGGGCGCTGGCTGGGACGCTCGGCCCGGGCCCACGGTGTCGACGACGCCGGGATCCACTGGCAGCCGGAAGCCGATGGGCGGATGGGCGTCTACTACCTCGAGGAGGCCGTCGACCCGCGGGCGTCGGCCGTCACCTATGACCGGGCCGACTCGGCGATGGCCCGGATCGAGCCGGGCCGGTTCGACTGGCCGGCGATCCTCCAGGGAGCGGCGGCCTTCCATGTGTCGGGGATCACGCCCGCGCTCGGTCCCGGTTGCCGGGCGGAGACGCTGACCGCGATCCGGACGGCCAGGGGACTCGGCGTGCCGGTCGCCTTCGATCTCAACTACCGGAGCAAGCTCTGGAGTGAGGCCGACGCCGCGGAGTGCTTCCTCCAGATCGTTCCGGGCGTCGACATCCTGTTCGCCGGGCGGGGAGCGCTGCGGACGTTCTTCCAGATCGATGGCCAGATCGAGGACGTCCTGGCGCGGACCCGATCCGAACTCGGCGTGAGTGTCGTCGCGATGCCCCGGAAGAAGAATGTCGGTAGCCGAGGGATTCGCCTGTCCTCGTACGCGCTCGGCGCGAGCGGGGAGATCGCGCGGGCGCCGTGGGTGGACACCGAGATCGTCGACCGGCTCGGGGGTGGCGACGCGTTCGCTGCCGGGTTCCTGGCGGGCTACCTGGAGGCGACGGCGGCGGACCGTGCCGGCACGGGCACCGGTATCGACCTGAGCCGGGCTGTGGCGCTCGGGACGGCCGCCAGCGCGCTGAAGCACACGATCCCCGGCGACTTCCTGTGCGTCCAACGATCGGAGATCGAGGCCGTCGCCGCCGGCGTGGAGGCCGGCACGCTCCAGCGCTGATTGGACGGCCGCGCCGGGCGCAGCGGCCTGATTCTTGGTAAAACGTGCAGGGCCTCCGGTTGCCGGACATTCAGAACCGTGGGGTGTCGGCTATCATCCCTAGCGACATGGCGCGGTGCCGTTCTCAGGAGGAACTTTCGGTGGGACAGGTCGAGACGGTAGACGCGTTCATTGAGATTGCCCGCGGGAGCCGGAACAAATACGAGTACGACAAGGTCACGGGGACATTCCGGCTCGATCGGGTGCTCTACAGCAGCGTTCACTACCCGTCCGACTATGGCTACATCCCCGAGACCCTGGGGGAGGATGGTGACCCACTGGACATCCTCGTGATCGTCCAGGAGCCGACGTTCCCCGGCTGTATCATCCCGGCTCGCCCGATCGGCGGCCTGGACATGAACGACGAGAAGGGCAGCGACTTCAAGGTCGTCGCCGTTCCGGTCGGTGACCCACGCTACGACGAGGTCACATCCATGGAGCTGGCCGGCGGTCACTGGGCGCGGGAGATCGAGCAGTTCTTCTCGACGTACAAGGAACTCGAGGGCAAGGTGTCCGAGGTGCGTGGCTGGCACGACGTCGAGCACGTGGCCAAGGTGATCGCCGAGTGCCGCCAGCGATACGTCGATCTGCCCGCGTAGGCCAAGTGCAGTCAGCCGTCAGCGCGCCAACGAGCCCGCCCCGTCGCGACAAAGCGACGGGGCGGGCTCGTTTTGGGGAGGACCACCGGTGACGGGTGCAGCGACGCCACGTTCGCCCGGTTACAACCGGGACGAGAGGCTCGCCCCCTCGCGGGTGAGGTTCAGGACGATGGTCTCCCCGGGGATGCCGCTCCGTTCGCCCGCTCCCGCGACCGCGGCGACGACGCCAAGGATCTCCGACGGACAGGTCAGGGCCAGCACCGTCGGACCCGCGCCACTCAGGCAGGCGCCGATCGCGCCAGCCTGGGTGGCGGCCCGGCTGATCGCGTCGAGATGGGGGAACAGCCGCGCTCGGTACGGTTGGTGCAGCCGGTCGTTCATGCTCGCGCCGAGGACCCGCCGGTCGCCGGTCAGGAAGGCCGCGACGATGCCGGCCGCCATGGCGAGGTTCCAGGCGGCGTCGGTGTGTGGGATCCGCTCGGGCAGTGCTGCCCGGGCAGCCCACGTCGCGCTGGTGATCTCGGGGATGAAGGCGACGGCGGCGATGTCGTCGAGGTCGCTGGCGGCGCCGGGGTGCCCGATGAGCTGGATGGCGGAGGGGACGCCAGGGACGGCCAGGATCGCCCCACCGTAGAGGGCGGCGCCGACGTTGTCGCCGTGTCCCTCCATCCGCCAGGCGTGACCGTAGAGCTCATCCCGCGACAGCCCGAGACCGAGCAGGGCGTCGGCGGCGATCAGTCCGGCGACGAGCGCCGCCGCGGAGCTGCCCAGCCCGCGGGAGACCGGGATCCCGTTGCGGAAGGTCAGCCCGACCGGCGGCAATTCCCAGCCATGGGCCGCCGCCAGTTGCCGCATCGCCCGCAGGACGAGATTCTCGTGGGGTTCGCCACCCGCCCCGTTGAGCAGGTCGGCGTCGCGTCCAAGGATCGTGACGCTGTCCTCGGCGACGGACGGGTCGACGTCGAGGTCGTTCCAGAGATCGAGCGCCAGCCCGAGCGCATCGAACCCGGGCCCGAGGTTGGCGCTGGAGGCTGGTGCCCGGACGGTGAAGGGCGCGGTGAGCGGCTGGCCGTGGGCGGTCAGTGCCCGGATGCCCTGCTCGGTCCAGCGCGCGGTCGCTCCCGGTCCGGCCGCCCGTCCCCCGGTGATGACGGATCGGTCGGTCATGCGCCCGCCATCGGGGCGGGGATCACCGGGCCGGCGTCGATGACGCCGTCCAGCAGGCGGGCCAGCGCGTCGATCGTGGCGTCGACCCGGATCGGCCGGTTGGCCAGCGGGCGGCGATGGCCGTCGGCGCCGTCGCCCATGTGGTAGCGCATGATCGCGTCGGTGTCCTTGAGGACGGTCCCGGTCAGGATGCCGACGACGCTCTCGTCCGGCCCGATGATCCCCTCGGCGACCAGCTTCTTGGCACCAGCCAGGGACGCGGCCGAGGCCGGCTCGCAGCCGATCCCGACCTGATCGATCAGTGCCTTGGCGTCGAGGATCTCGTCATCGGTGACCATCGTCACGTAGCCGTTGGTGCCCTCGATCGTCCGGCGCGCGCGCGGCGCGCTGACCGGGTCGCCGATCTTGATCGCGGTCGCGACCGTCTCGGCGTGCATCGCCGTGAACGTGCGCCAGCCGGAGGCGAAGTAGCGGGCGAACGGCGAAGCCCCCTCCGCCTGGATCGTCATCAGGCGTGGCTTCCGGGCGATCAGCCCGACGGCGTACGCCTCGTCGATCGCCTTGCCGAAGGCAGCGGTGTTGCCCAGGTTGCCGCCGGGGACGGTGATCACGTCCGGGACGTCCCAGCCGAGCTGCTCGAACAGCTCCAGCATGATCGTCTTCTGGCCCTCGGGCCGGAACGGGTTGACGGAATTGGTCAGGTAGACGTCGTAGCTGACCGTCAGTTCCCGCAGCAGCCGCAGGGCGATGTCGAAGTCGCCCTCGATCTGGACGACCCGGGCGCCGTAGGCGATCGTCTGCGCCAGCTTGCCGCCCGAGATCTTGCCCTCGGGGACGAGGACCATCGCCGGGATGCCGGCCGCCGCGGCGTAGGACGCCAGCGAGGCCGAGGTGTTGCCGGTGCTGGCGCAGGCGACGATCCTGGCGCCGACCGCGACGGCGTGGCTGACGCCGACGGTCATGCCGCGGTCCTTGAAGGAGCCGGTCGGGTTGTGGCCCTCGTGCTTGACGCCGAGCGAACCCGCCCGGAGCCCGGCGAAGGCGGCGAGGCGGTCGTCGACGTAGAGCGGCGTGTTGCCCTCGCCACGGGTCACGATCGCCGCCTCAGGGATCGGTGGCAGCAGCGACCGGTAGCGCCAGACCCCGGAACGGGCAAGGGCCGGGGACAGCCCGGCACCGATCCGTTCGCGTTCGATGTGGCGGCTGGTATCGATCACCGCGTCCAGCAGCCCGCCGCAGACCGGGCACAGGTTGATCGGCTGGTCGCCGGGCGAGACGGTCCCGCAGACCATGCAGCGGACGTGCAGGTCCGCGAGTTCCGACCGATCGACCCGGATCGGCAGCCCGGTGGCGGTGATCTGCCCGGTGAGCCGCCGGACGGACGCCGGGGCCGTGCTGTCGACCGCGATCATGCGACCTGCTCCTCGTGCCTCGTGACGATATCCGGCGATGCAGGCGCAGGATACCACTGCCAGGTGGCGCGGCTCCGTCCGGGAAGGTCCCGGGCACGCCGCGGCCCGCCAGCAGCCTGCCGGCGGGCCGTCGCGTGTCGGTGAGCTGGGCTGGTCGAACGGCTACTCGCCCGGCTCGATCGTGACCCGGCTGCAGCGAACCACGATCCGGGACAGGTACTCACCCGAGATCGCGTCGAACTCGCCGCCGCAGGTGATGATGGTCAGCGTCGGGAGGCGGGTCGCGCCGGTGACCTCGTTGTTGATGATCTCCTCGGTCAGCGAGCCGTTGTCATACGTGGTCGAGCGCTGGACCTCGTAGACGTGCCGGCTGCCGTCCTCACCGATCATGGTGATCTGGTCACCGACCTCGGCGCCCGGCTCCTTGAAGCCGTAGAAGACGGCCGCTCCGACGTTGTAGTAGTCGACGTGACCGGCGACGACGACGTTGCCGTTGCGCCCCAGGTCGCCCAGGGTGGGATACCAGGCTACGACGAACGGGCCCGTCGGGTCCTGCATGGCGCCGTCGATGATCTCCGAGCCGTAGACCTCGCTGTCGATCGCGAATTTCTCCATGGTCATCGCGATCGGCAACGTGCCCGCGGTCGAGGGCGGGACCGGGCGCTCGCCGCCGGGGCCCGGGCGCATGCCGCCGGTAGTCGGGAGGTCGCCGCCGCCGGTAGAGGTGATCTGGTCCGAGCCCGCCTCCGTCTCGTCCTGGGCGCGGGCGAGACCGGCCAGGCCGAAGCCAGCGAACGGGGTCATGACCGCCGCCGCGGCCAGGGATCGGCGCGAGAGTCCGGCGTCGAGGATGCTTCGGTCAGTGGGGTTGGCGGAATCGGACATGGGCCGTGCTCTCCTTGCTCAATCGTGGCGAACCCGCCCGTCTGGCCAGGTGGTGCTGGGCGCGGGTCGAACCGGCCAGCGGGCGCTCGCCTTTGGTCGCTGTCTGTAACGCGCGGGACGCGCCGTCGGTGTCATGCCTCGCGGTCGGGAATACGATGGGTGACTCGGAACCCGCCCGCCGATCCGCAGATTGCCTCCAGGGCAGGCCGCTGGCACGCCGTTACCGGATTGTACGATGCGGCAGCCAGACCAGATGCCTCGGGCATGGTTCCGGGGCAACCGGCCGTCCGTCCCGGGACACCCGGTCGACGCTATCTGGACGTCCGGGCTGGCCAGAACGTTCCCCCACGGCGACCCAACGAGATCTCTCGGAGCCCCCCTCCCGGCCCCACCTCCGAGGAGAGGGATCGGGTCTGGCCGCCACGACCAGTCGTGGCAAAGACCCGGAGAGGTCGGCCCGGCTCGCGTGGCCGGCGTGATCGACGGGTAGATGACCCGGTCTTGGCGGGTATCGAGTAAACGCGGAGGCGCGGCGACCCTACTGGGGGGTCGCCGCGCCTCGCCTTTCGGGGTCCGGTCGCTCTGCGTCAGCTGGCGGGGGTTGCCGCGGGGAGATCCGGGACAGTCGCCCCGCTGGTGAGGTCACCCTCCCTGGCGATGATCTGCTCGACGACCCCCGCCGCCTCGTCGCTCAGTCGTTGGTTGGCGACTGCGAACGCCTCGGCCGTTGGGGTCTGATTGATCAGGATGTCGTTGATCGCCTCACCGATGATGTTGGCTCCCGGCGGGACGAGGCGGCGGATGACGTCCTGCGGCTGGGTCCGGGTCTGCAGCTGGTCGACCGCCACCTTGTAGTTCGGCTTCTCGGTGAACAGTTGCTGGATGACCGGGCCGGCGATGGCCGACTTCCGCACGGGCATGTAGCCGGTCGCCTGCGACCAGGCGGCCGTCCGCTCCGGTGATGACCAGTAGGCGAAGAACGAGAACGCGGCCGCCTGTCGCTCGGCGTTCCCGCTGTTCAGGAGGGCGAGACCGGAACCACCCGTCGGGCACGTCGCTGTGATATCGGGTCGTTCTCCGGGCAGGAATGCCGTGCCGAGTTCGAAGCCGTTCTCCTCGGCCTGGGTTGTCAGGCTGGTGAGCAGGCCTGTCGAGAAGAATCCTGTCGCGATGAAGTTGTTGACGAAGTCCTGCTCCTGGTCCTGGCTGAGCGTTGCCCAGCCATCGGCGACGGACGAGCGCCACAGCTCGCCGGCGTCGATCGCTCCCCCCTGGTCGAGCGTCGGGGTGAAGTCCGGCGTGCTGTAGTTCCCGCCGAACGCCCATGTCGCTCCGTGGAAGTGCCAGGAGATGTCACCGGTGGTCTGGTAGAACCCGAGCCCGTACGTCTGGCTACCGGCGTCGGAGAGGGCAGGGCCGTACTCGCGCAACTGGCTCCAGGTCGCAGCCGGTTCGGTGATCCCCGCCGCTTCGTACATGGTCTTGTTGTAGTACATCAGGGGGGTGCTGCGGGCGACCGGCAGCCACCAGTGCTGACCGGCGCGGTGGCCCTCGGCCCGGAGCGAATCGACGACGTCGTCGATGTCGTAGCCCGTGGAAGCGATCAGTTCGTCCATCGGGAGTAACGCGTTGGCGAGATAGAAGCGGAACCACCAGACCTCGGAGAGCAGGACGACGTCCGGGAACGTCTGGTCCTGCAACGCCAGGGTCAGGTTCTGGCCGGTCTCGTCGTAACTGGTCTGCTGGAGGCCCGTCACCGTGACACCGGTACCCAGCGCGTTGAACTCCGCGATCAGTTCCTGGATCCGCTCGCCCAGGGCGCCGCCCAGCCCGTACCAGAAGTTGATCTCTACGTTCGAACCAGTCTGGCTGATGATGTTTGGCGCCGCGAACACCTTGCTGTGCTTGCTCGCGAGCGCCGATCCCCCGATGGCGGCAGCTGCGCCGCCCTTCAATATCGAACGTCGACTCGTGGAGATGGTCATCGCTGGACTCCCTCGATCGGTTGCACGGACGCCAGGGGTCGTGCTTAGGCGGACGCTCAGGTCGTGACGCACGGGGACCGACCGGGCTCTCCAGGCGACAAGCCCCGGCCTGTTTCCTGGAGAGCCCGGCTCCAACCGTCGCGTCGGGACGACGACCAGATGCTGGTCACCTTCCGTTCCGGTGACCTTGTCCACCACCGGACGGCCGCAGCTTCACCCGCTGGGCGTTGAGACGCGGCGGTGACGGATTCGGTACACCGGCTGGACAGTGAAGCAGTGCCAGTAGTTGCCGTGAGCAAGTTATTGGCCACCGCGGACTCCACCTCGGCCCGCTGGCTGCCCTGCCGATGACCGGACGGATGCAGCCCGGAGATGGTCAATGCTGGGGGCGTCATCGACCGGTGTCGCGGGCGCGGCACCGTCCCCTGACGACCCGGACCCGGGAGAGTCCACGGGGCGATCGAACCGGCTCACGTGGGGGCCGGAGTGGAAATGCGCGACGCCGGACGCCGTGCCTGGTGGCCGGCGTCGCGCCGGAGGACGAGGTCAGCGGGCGGCGACCGGGGTGGCGGCTGGCGTCGCGGCCGGGGTGCCGGTCGTCCCGGTGTCCACCGTGGCCGGTCTCGGGCGTCCTGCCCTTGGGGTCCCCGGTCGGTACGCGTGACGGGGCAGCCTGCATCGCCAGGCTGCCCCGTGAACGTGATGCGATTCGACCGGTCCGGATTACCGCGTTACCGCGCGGCGACCGGGGTCGCGGCGGGCGTGGCCGCCGGGGTCGCAGCGGGGATGGCCCCCGGGGTGCCCTGGGTCGTCAGGTTGCCCTCGAGGGCGATGATCTGGTCGCGGACAGGCTGGGCCTCGACCTCGAGCTGGCTGGCGACCTCGCTGAAGACCTCCTGCGGGTCGGCGCTCTCGACGAGGATGCGGGTGATGCCCGTCGCGATGATCGCGTCGCCGCCCGGGACCCACGTCCGGGCCGTGTCGGAGGCGCGGGCGACCGGGAGCTGGTCGACGGCAGTCCGGAAGTTCGGGTTGGCGGCGAAGAAGTCCAGCATCGCCGGGCTCTCGATCGCCGAGGTCCGGACGGGCATGTAGCCGGTGCTCTGCGCCCAGGTCGTCGTCGTCTCGGTCGAGAGGCAGTAGGTGAGGAAGGCGAAGGCGGCCGCCTGTCGCTCGGCGGGGGCGCTGCCGACGACGAACAGACCGGAGCCGCCAGTCGGGCAGGCGGTCGGGCCGCCCGGTTCGGCGCTGGGCAGGAAGGCCGTCCCGAGTTCGAAGCCGGTCGCCTCGGCCAGGGCGGAGGTGTCGTTCAGGACGCCGGTGCTGGCGATGGTCGCGGCCGCGAAGCCGTTGCCAAGGTCCTGGTTGCCCTGCGGCGAGGCGTAGCCCCAGCCCTCCTCGATTGAGCGAAGGTAGAAGTCGCCCGCCGCGACGGCGCCCGGCTCGTCGATCAGGATGTTGAGCTCGCCGTCGCTGTACGCGCCGCCATAGGCCCACGTCACGCCCTGGAAGGCCCAGGCGACGAGGTTGGCAATGGTGGACTGGGCGATGGCGTAGACCTGCGTGTCGGTGTTTGTCAGGCTCGGCGCGACGTCCGCGAACTCCGCCCATGAGGCAGGGAAGGCGTCCAGACCGGCGGCACGCAACAGGTCGCGGTTGTAATAGACCAGCGGGGTGCTGCGCGAGAACGGCAGCCAGAGCGTCTGGCCGGCCCGCTGGCCCTCCGCCCGGAAGGCCGGGATGATGTCCTCGAGGTCGAAGCCGGTCGAGGCGATCAGGTCGTCGAGCGGCAGGATCGACCCGGAGAGGTAGAAGCGGAACCAGAGCGCCTCGCTCATCGCGACGAGGTCCGGAGCGGTGCCGTCCCCGAGGGCGCGGACGAGGTTCTCGGCGACCTCCTCATACGAGCCGTAGGGAAGGGCCGTGACCTGGACGCCGGTGTCGAGGGCGTTGAAGCCATCGACCAGTGCCTGCAGCGTCTCGCCTCGGGCGCCGGTGAAACCATGCCAGAAGCTGATCTCGGTGTCGGAGCCGGTCTGGCGGATCACCTTCGGGGCGGTGATGGCCGGGCGGCTGGCGAGGGTGGCGGCACCGAGACCCGCGGCGCTGGCGATGACGGAACGACGTGAGAGGACCATCGAGTTACTCCGTGATAGGGGCACGCGCCCGTGGCGACCGACTGGGACGATGGTGAGCGACTTCCTGGATGATGCGCGACGCGGGGCAGCCCAGTGTTAGGGAGACGTCAACACCGGGAAAACGTTCGTCGGGCGGATGAAGACTTGACTGGGACGCGAGAGCGCCGGACCCCAGTCGGGGTCCGGCGCTCTGCTGTCGCTCGCTGGTGTAGGACCTTGGACGCTGGTTACGCGGTCGGCGTGGCGGCCGGCGGGGTGGCGACACCTGAGGTCAGGTCGCCTTCGAGCGCGATGACCTGCTCGACGACCGTAGCGGCCTCCGCAGTCAGCCGTTCCGCGACGGCCTGGAATACGACCTGAGACTCGGTCCCGTTGATCAGGATCTCGGAGATCCCCTCACTGATGATCTGGTCGCCACCGGGGATATAGGCCCGGGCGACGTCCTGGGGCTTGGTCCGGGTGGCGAGTTGATCGACGGCGGTGCGGGACGTCGGGTTGGCGACGAAGAACTCCTCCATCTCCGGCCCGGCGATCGCGGACTTCAGGGTCGGCATGTAACCGGTGCCCTGCGCCCAAGCGATGACCTCCGGGTAGGACGAGAAGAACTCGATGAAGGTGAAGGCCGCTTCCTGTCGCTCGGGCGGGATGTTGGCCATGATGCTGACGCCGGCGCCGCCGGTTGGGCACGTCTCATTGATGCCCGGGACCTCACCCGGCAGGAACGCCGTGTTCCACTTGATGCCGGTCTCCGCCGTCAGGGTCCGCATCTCGGCGAGGGTCCCGGTCGAACCAATCATCATGGCCGCGAAGCCGCTGGAGAAGTCGTTGACCTGGCTGTCGGCGTTGTACATCCAGCCTTCCTGGATGCCGCGCCGGTAGAGTTCGCCGGCCGCGACGGCACCCGGCTCGGTGATCCGGATCGTGAAGTCGTCGTCACTGTAGGCGCCGCCGTGGGCCCAGACGACACCGTGGAACGGCCAGGAGAGGTAATCGGTCGCGGGCGGAAGGGCGAAGGCGACGACCTGCTGGTCCTCGTTGTTCAAGCTCGGAGCGGCGGCCGCGACCTCGCTCCAGGTGGCGGGGAAGGTGTCGTAGCCGGCCGCCGACCACATGTCGGTGTTGTAGTAGACCAGCGGGGTCGAGCGAGCGAGGGGCAGCCAGTACTGTGTCCCCTTGCGGACGCCCTCATACCGGAAGGAGTCGACGACGTCATCGATCGGGAAGCTACGGGCGCTGATCAGGTCGTTGAGTGGCAGAAGCTGCTGCGCCAGGTAGAAGCGGAACCACCAGATCTCCGCGAGCAGCGCCATGTCGGGATTGGTGCCGTCCTGGAGAGACAGGGTCAGATTCTGGGCCGTCTCGCCGTAGTTGGCCTGCGCCAGCCCGGTGACGGTGATGCCCTGACCGTTGGTCTCGTTGAAGCGGTTGATCAGGTCGGCCATCCGGTCCCCGAGGACCCCGGTGAAGCCGTACCAGAAGTTGAGTTCGACCGGTGCCTGCCGCCGGATGATGTTCGGGGCGGCGAAGACCGAGCTGGCCTTGCCGTTGAGGGCGATCGCCCCAGCGGTGGCGGTGCCGGCGGCACCCTTGATGATCGTGCGTCGTGAAAGGGACATTCCCTGGCTCCTCTGATGAGACGGACGGACAGGACCGACGTCGGCCCTGCGACGCTATGGATCATGCCTGAATGACCCGGAACGTGTGGTGACCCGTCGTTAACATACAGGCTGCGAGACGACGGGATCTGGTCGAATCTGGCTATCCTCTCAGCATACTCCTCCACGACGGGGCGTCGTCTTCGGGGTCCAGGGCACGGGGACCCCTCGTCACCCCTTCGTCGCGCCAGCCGCGATCCCGTCGATGATGAAGCGCTGAGCCCAGATGTAGACGAGGATCAGCGGCAGGACGACGAAGCAGGTCGCGGCCATGACGACGCCGTAGTTGGTATTGCCCTCCGTGTCGAACAGGTAGGAGATGCCGACGGTCAGCGGCCGCATCTCGATCGTCCGGGTCACGACAAGGGGCCAGAGGTAGGCGTTCCAGTGAGCGACGGCCGAGATCAGCCCGTAGGTGATCAGGATCGGCTTGCTCATCGGGATCACCATGTCCCAGAGCAGCCGGATATGGCTGGCGCCCTCGAGCCGGGCGGCCTCCAGCACCTCGCGGGGCAGCGACAGGAACGCCTGCCGGAGCAGGAACGTGCCATAGGCCGTCGAGACGGCGGGCAGGAAGATGCCCCAGTAGGTATTGATACCCGTGATCTCGAACCCGAGCAGGGATGAGGAGATCTCCCGGATCGTGCTGCCGATGAAGATGTAATTGGGGAGGGTCGTCACCTCGCCGGGGATCATCAGCGCGACCAGCAGCAGGACGAAGATCAGATCCTTCTTCGGGAAGCGGAGGAAGGCGAAGGCGTAGGCGGTGAGGCAGGCGTTGAACAGCTCACCGGCGGTCCCGGCGGCGGTGATGATGAGCGTGTTGAGGTAGAAACGGCCGAACGGAGCGGCGTTCCAGGCTTCGACGAAGTTCCCGAACCCGAGGGCATCCGGGCTGAAGGCGTTCCGCCAGGCGTCAGGAACCCAGACCGGCGGAATGGCCCGGATCTCGGCGTATTCCTTGAAGGCGCCCGAGAGCATCCAGTAGAGCGGGATCGCCATGACCGCTGCCAGGAGCGTCATCAGGATATAACCGACGATCTTCCCAAAGGGGATCCGGGTCATCAGCCCACGGTTTGGGCGTTCGAGTGCATCCAGCGACCGGGAACCTGGCACCGGAGCCGGGGCGACGACGCCAAGCTGGCGAGAGCGATCGACATGGTCGCCGGCGAGGCGGCGCAGGCCCCGGAGGGAGGTCGGCCTAGGCATAGTGTGTCCTCCGCTCCGAGATCCGGTACTGCACGATCGTGACGACCAGCATGACGGCGAACAGGATCATCGCCGATGCGGCGCCCCGGCCGGCGTTGCTATTGATGAACGATTGCTCGTACGTGTAATAGATCAGGTTGGTCGTCGCGTCGACCGGCCCACCGCCGGTCAACGTCCGGATGATGTCGAACGACTGCAGGGTCCCGAGGATCGACGTGACCATCACGAAGAAGTGGATCGAGCCAAGTTGCGGCCAGGTGACGTCCCGGAAGCGCTGGATGGCGTTGGCCCCATCCACCTTGGCCGCCTCGTAGAGGTCCTTGGGGATGCCCTGGAGGCCGGCGAGATAGATCACGGCGGCGAAGCCGAGGTTCTTCCAGACGTAGACGATGATGACGGAGACCATCGCCCAGTCCGGGTCGCCCAGCCAGGGCGGGGAGGCGACACCGATCCAGCTCAGCATCTCGCGGAAGAGACCGACGCGGGGGTCGAAGATGTAGAACCAGACGATACTGATCGCGACGCCGGAGAGCAGGGTCGGGGCGAAGATCATCGCCCGGACGCCCGTCCGGAAGCGGAGCTTCTGGTTGAGGAGCAGCGCGGCCGACAGCCCGAGCAGGACGGAGCCACCGACCGCGCCGACGGTGTAGATCGCCGTCGAGCGCATCACCCCCCAGAACTCGGCGCTGCTGAACAGGAAGCGGAAGTTGTCGAGCCCGACGAACGGCTTGTCCGGGGTGAGAAAGTTCCAGGTGCTCAGGCTCAGGTAGACGTTGTAGATCAGCGGCCAGTACGTGAAGATCGAGAACAGGACGAGGTTCGGCAGGACGAAGAGCAGGAACAGCGTGTGTTCGCTCCGGAATACGCGCCGGACGGCTGATTGCCTCGGGGTGACTGTCGTGGCCACGGTCGCCGACCCGGGCGCGGACAGTTCAGTCTGGGGAACCATGGCACTCCTCGGGACGCGCAGGCACGCTCAACGCGTGAAAAGATGCGAACGGATCATGGCGCATGCGACGGGAAGCGGTGTAAAGCACGGGTTAACACGGGCCCCGCGGTGCTCTCCACCCAGGACCGACATCGTCCCCGGTCCCTCCTCCGCTGAGGAAACCACTGATCGTGTACCGGTCCTCGGTGTCCGGGCACTGCGAAGACATCACACGGTGCGGGGGTATGATGCACATTGTTAACGTTCCTGTCGAGAACGCGCCGGGCTGGCTGCTGGCGATCGACACGTCGAGCGAACTCCTCGGTGTCGCCGTCACGAACGGTACCGCGACCGCCGAGCTGGTCTGGCCGGCGGGACGGCACCAGACGACCGTGCTGTTGCCGGCGATCGAGTCCGTTCTCCGCCGGATGGGGCTCGTCATCGCCGATCTGTCCGCCGTCGCCGTCGCGGTCGGACCGGGAACGTTCAACGGGTTACGGGCGGGCCTCGGGACCGCCAAGGGCCTGGCCCTCGGTGGCGGCCTCCCGCTGATCGGGGTCGGGACCCTCGCGGCGACCGTCATGCCGGTCCTCGTTCCGGGCCGGCTGGCCATCGGGGTCGTCGCCGCCGGTCGGGGCCGCGTCGTCTCGGCGGTCCATGCGATGTCCGGCGGGGCCGGCGCTCGGCCCGTCGAGGTCGGTCCCCCCGCCAATGGCTCGATCGAGGACCTCGCCCGGCGCCTCGCTGACCTGACCGGTCCACTCACCCTGGTCGGTGAGATCGACGACGCGCAGCTCGCCGTGATCGCCCCCGCCGTTGCCGGGACCGACCTCTGGGTGCCGCCCGCGCCCGCCCGCGGCCGGCGACCGGGCGGCGTCGCGGCGATCGGGTATCAGCGCTGGGTCGCCGGGGACTCGGACGACCCCGATACCCTGGATGCCGTCTACCTGCACGGTGCCGCCCGGTCCGCGACGGTCCCGGGCTGATCGGGCGGACCGGGCCTGTCCATCCGATGGGGCCTCCGTGACGCGCGGACCGGGACGGCCGATACTAGGCTCAGCCGATACGCGGCTCAACGGACGGCTGACGATCCGTCCCGGAGCGGGCATTCTCCGATCGCGGCGACGGGTGACTCGCGGGGTCGGACGGTCCGGATGGACCGGCTAGGGCAGAGCGCAGGGTGTACCGAATCGAACCCATGGTCGCTGACGATGTCGCGGAGGTCAGCCGGGTGGAGCGCCGGTGCTTCACCAACCCCTGGCCGGCTTCGGCCTACCGGCGGGAGCTGCTCGACCAGCGGCACAATGTCTACCGGGTGTTACGTGAGTACCGTGCCGGCGGCCCTGGTGACGGCGGGACCACCGAGCCCGAGCCAGCCCGCCGCGGCCTCGGGGTGAACCCGCTCCGCCAGCTCGTCCGGCACTTCGAGGGCGACGGGCGGATCGTCGGCTTCGCCGGGATGTGGCACATGTTCGAGGAGGCGCACGTCACCACGATCGGCGTCGACCCCGGGCATCGCGGCCGTGGCCTGGGCGAACTGCTGCTCGTCTCGCTGATCGACCAGGCCCTGTCCCGCAAGGCCTCGTGGATGACGCTCGAGGTGCGGGTCTCGAACGAGTCCGCGCAGTCGCTCTACCGCAAGTACGGCTTCACCGTCCAGGGCACCCGGAAGCGCTACTACAGCGACAACAACGAGGATGCCTACATCATGTGGTCCCCGCCGCTGGGGGAGACATCGACCCTCGACCTGATCGACGGTCACCGGGCCGTGATCCTCGGTCGGCATCCCCAGCCCGCCCCGGTCGACACCACCGCTCCGATCGGCCAGGCACCGGCGGGGGCGGACCAGGTCATCCGCCCGACGGGGTCTGGCAACTGACGACCCGCAGTCCCTGATCGGCGATGGCGTCGGCGCCACGGACGCCGGGCATGGTGTCGGTGCGGACCGGCGTGTCCGGGAACGGGCGGCGGGAGCGCCGAGCGCCCGCGCCCCGTCAGGGCTGGCACGGGGTCGTGGGTCCCCGCCGTTCACTCGGAGAAGATGCTCGTCCCCAACGCCACCGTACACCGGAGAGCAGCTGTCCCATGAAGATCCTGGCCATCGAGACATCGTGTGACGAGACGGCCGCTGCGGTCGTCGAGGATGGCCGCTGGGTGAGGTCCAGCGTCGTCGCCTCGCAGATCGCGCTGCACCAGCGGTATGGCGGGGTGGTCCCGGAACTGGCTGCCCGTGGGCATGTCACGGCGATCACGCCAGTCATCCGGACCGCCCTGTCCGACGCGGGACTGACGATGCGGGACATCGACACCGTCGCCGTCACGACCGGACCGGGGCTGGCCGGGGCCCTGCTCGTCGGCGTGAACGCCGCCAAGGGGCTGGCCGCCGCGGCTGGCCGACCGCTGGTCGGCGTCAACCACCTCGAGGGACACATCGCCGCCAACTGGCTGGTCCCCGAGGTGATCCCGCCGGGAACGGCGTTCGACGCCACGCGCGATGTCCCGCCGCCGGCCCTGCCCGCGATCTGCCTGCTCGTCTCCGGCGGGCACTCGGAAATCATCCTGGTCGAGGCGCCGGGCCGCTATCGCCACCTCGGCCGGACCCGGGACGACGCCGCCGGTGAGGCGTTCGACAAGGGTGCCCGCCTGCTGGGGCTGGGGTATCCGGGTGGGCCGCTCATCCAGCTGGCCGCGGCGGGGGGCGATCCGGCGAGGTTCGATCTGCCGCGTGCCTGGCTGCCGGACAGCCATGACTTCAGCTTCTCCGGCCTCAAGACGGCACTGTTGCGGCTGATCGAGCCCTACCGCCTGCCAGCCGAGCCAGGACCGCCTGACGACGCGCCCTTCCCGGCGCACCGTCCCCGTCGGCTCCGGGACGACCTGCCGGTCTCTGACCTCGCGGCGGGGTACCAGGCGGCGGTCGTCGATGTCCTGGCCGTCAAGGCGGTCGCGGCCGCGCGCGAGACCGGGGCACGATCGCTGGTCCTGGCGGGTGGGGTGGCGGCCAACGCGGCCCTCCGGCAACGGCTGGACGACGAACTCGCGGCGGTCTGGCCCGGTGGCGGGGCACCGGCAGTGCATTACCCGGCCCTCTGGCTCTGCACCGACAACGCTGCGATGATCGGCGCGGCGGCCTCCTGGCGGCTGGGCGGCGCGACGCGGGAATGGACCGACGATGTCCGGCCGCGCTGGCCGCTCGCCGAACTGCTGCCCCTCGAGACCGGGGTCGGCTCACCCTGAACCCATCAGACGCCCGCCCGCGGGGCGGCGTCGATACCGACCAGCCGCATGCACCCGTCAATCACATGAGGGACACCCCGATGACGACGACGATTCTCCCCGATGGCGCCCGGGACATCGCGATCCGGGCGGCGCTGGACGCGGGTGCGGGCCTGCGCGGCCGGCTGAGCCAGACACGGGAGGTCGCCTACAAGGGCCTGATCGACCTGGTCACCGACGCCGACCGGGCCTCCGAGGAGCTGATCTCCGGCCGGATCCGCGGCGCGTTCCCGCAGCACGGCTTCCTCGGCGAGGAGGGGACACGCGGTGCCGACGGGTCGGAGTACGGCTGGGTAGTCGACCCACTCGACGGCACGACCAATTACGCCCACGCCTACCCGCACTTCGCCGTCTCGATCGCACTGGAGCGGCAGGGCGAGGCCGTCCTCGGCGTGGTCTACGACCCGATGCGCGACGAGTTGTTCGTCGCCGAGCGGGGAGGGGGAGCGACGCTCAACGGCGCGCCGATCCGGGTCTCGGCTGAGACGGAGTTGCTGCGGAGCCTGCTGGCGACCGGCTTCCCCTATGAGCCGGGCCAGCGACACGAGGCGCTGGCGGTCTGGGATGCCCTGATGGACGCCTGCCAGGGCGTTCGGCGGGACGGGGCCGCCGCCCTGAACCTGTGCTGGGTGGCCTGTGGGCGTCTGGACGGCTTCTATGAGCGGAACCTGAAGCCATGGGACATGGCCGCCGGCGCGCTCCTCGTCGCCGAGGCCGGAGGGCGGGTCACCGATTATGCCGGCGGCCCGTTCGATCTGTACGGCATCGAGGTCGTGGCGGCCGGGTCGGGCCTGCACGACCCGCTGCGGGAGGTCATCGCCGCGTCGATCGCCGGGGCTCGACGCGACGTCGGCTAGGCTGGTCGCGCCACCGGGGCGCCGTCGATCGTCCGCCGGACCCAAACGTTGCGCGGCAGACCGCTTGCGAGTCCGAGTGGCGTAGTGGCCTCGCACTGCGGTGACCGGCGGGGGTCTGGCCAGAGCGGCGTCGACCGGCAGGAACCGTGGATCGCAGAGCCAGCAGACAGACAGTGCCTCGCCAGCCATCCCGGGGACACCCGGGCCTGTCCTGGCACGTCCTCTGGACCGGGATCCTCCTCGGATTCACCGGGTTGCTCCTCGCCGGGGTAGCGATCTGGTCACCGATGTCGCTCAGACCCGAGTGGGCGCTGGTGCCATTCCTCGTGGTCGTCGTCCTCACGTCACGGTCGGCCGTGACCCGACGGAGCGAACTCAGTGGCGATTCCGTCTGGACGATCGCGCTGACCTTCGCACTAACGGCGCTGCTGGCCTTTGGCGGTGTCGCGGCGGCGCTCATCGTCGCCGCCGGGGCGATCCTCGACTTCTTCGCCGGGAGGCAACGGAACAGGGTCGCGCACCTGTTCCGGGCGGCTCGAACCATGATCGGGCTGATCGTCGGCGGGTTCGTGATCAACCCTGAGGCGCGCGACGCACTGACGCTGCCGGGCGATGAGGAGATCTTCGCGTTCCTGCCGTTCCTCGGTGTCTACCTGCTCATCCAGGTCGTGGCGTTGACGGGCCTGCACTGGCGGGCGGCAGCTGACTGGCGGACCCTGCCGTACGGTTGGCTGGACAGGTTCCGATGGCCACCACTGGTGACCGTCCTGGCCTGGGAAGTCGTCATCGTGCTGGTCGCGGCGTCGCTCGCGCTCATCATCGATACGATCGGCCAACGGACCGACTACTGGGTGGCGTGCGTGATCGCCTTCGTGCTGCTCTTCGGACTCGTCCGCCTGCTGGAACTGAATATCCTGCTCCGGGAGCGAAACGTCGAGCTGGCCAGGGCCCTGACGGAGTTGCGGACCCTGAACGCCGTGGGCCACGTCCTGAGTGCCACGATCGACCTGGACCAGCTCTGCGTCGACCTCGCCGACCAGATGCGCCGTCTGACGCGGGCCGATGCGACCGTCATCGCGCTGATCGATCCCGCCCGGACGCGGGTGAGGATCGCCTACTACGCATACGGTGGTGTCCGCCAGCCGGAGCGATTCGAGGAGATGCCGGAGCCCAGCGTGGGGCCACCGGTCTCCGGTGGCGGTCCGGTGCCCAGGTCGGAGGCGAACCCCGTCGCCGGGGACGGGATCATCAACCAGGTCCTCGCCCTCCGCCGGTCGGTCGTGACGTCGGACACCGAACGCTTCACGATCGTCCGCCCCGACGGCACCTCCCTCCCGGAGGGTCGCTCCGGCGTCCGGCATTTCCACAGCTCCGTCGGGGTCCCGCTGCAGGTCGCCGGCGAACTCATCGGGGCGGTCGCGCTGAAGTCGCATCAGCCGGGGGTGTTCGACCCATCGCTGGTCACGCTGCTCGAGCGGATCGCCAACCAGGCGGCGCTGGCCCTGCGGAACGCGGAGGTCATCGCGGGGGAACGGGCCGCGAACCGGGCCAAACAGGATTTCCTGGCCGTGGTGTCCCACGAGCTCCGCACCCCGATCACCTCGATCTCGGGGTATTCCCAGCTCCTGTCCCGGCGCCTGACCCGGGAGGCGAAACGGGCGGCGAAACAGGAGAGCGATTCGACCGGGCGCCGCGACAGCCCGGTCCCGGACGCAGCAGGAGCCACCGGGACGAACCGGCCGCTGGCGTCGTATCTGGAGATGACCGAGGTCATCTCGGAGCAGAGCCGGCACCTCGGCCATCTCGTCGACGACCTCGTGACACTGTCCGGCCTGGGTCAGGGCACCATGCGGTACCAGATGGAACCCCTCGACCTCGCCGTGGTCGTCAGCGAGGCCGTGGCAGGGGCGCAGCTCTCGATGGACGAGCCGGCCAGCCTGCGGCTGGAGATCGCGGAAGGGGCGACGGTGATCGGTGACCGGCGGCGATTGCGGTCGGTGCTCGACAACCTGATCGGCAACGCGATCATCCACGGACCGGCGAGCACGCCGATCGACGTCTGGCTCGGGCATCGCCGTGACGCCGCCGAGATCCGTGTGACCGACCACGGCCGGGGCATCGCGATGGCTGTCCAGGCGCACGTCTTCGAGCCGTTCTTCCGGGGCGCCGACGAGCGGGACGAACTCCAGCGCGGCCTGGGGCTCGGGCTGAGCATCTCCCGGGAGATCGTGACGGCCCACGGCGGGACGATCTCGGTCCTCAGCGACGAGGGGGCCGGGGCGACGTTCATCGTCCGGTTGCAACTGGCCACCACCCCGGATGACGCCGGGGCCGGGGCACCCGCCCCGGCCACGTGAGCCGGGAAGCGAGCACCGGCAGGCGAGGGGGTCGGACGGCTCGTGCGGTCGGCAGTGGACGCCGGACCGTGGTGTCGCTAGACTGCCGATTCTACGGCCAGACGATGGTGGGAGAACGCCGATGAAGATGATCATCGCTATCGTTCAGGACGAGGACACCGACACTCTGACCCA
>CADCWK010000122.1 GCA_902806375.1 uncultured Thermomicrobiales bacterium | reverse complement strand
CCTTCGGCGCCATCGACGCCGTCCGCGACGGGAGCACCGTCGACGTGGCCGCGAAGACCGCCGCGGGGCTGGCGACGATCGCCCGTCCGGCCTGAGCGAGGACGTCACCAGGGAGAGCGCCCGTGCCCGTCATCCGAACCCCGGCCGAGAAGCCCGATTGGCTTCGGTGGAGCGCCTTCGGCGTCGCCGAGATCCACGACGCGAGCGAGCTGGAGCGGCACTTCCATGACGCCCACGAGTACTGGCTGGTCTTCGGCGGCCGGGCGCGGGTCCTGAGTGAGGGGGTCATCCATGAGATCGGGCCGGGCGACATCCTGCTGACGCGGGCGGGGGATGAACACGACCTGATCGAGATCGTCGAGGCGCCGCTGCGCTGCTTCTGGGTCGAGGACGAACTGGTCGGCCGGAAGCGCCCCGGCCACCTGCATCACCCCGGGGACGATTGACCTACGGGAATGGCCAGTCAGTCGACCGCCAGTGCAGCGACCGCTCCAGGGACAAAGCTCTCGCTCCGCTGGCGAGCCCAGCCGCCACAGCGGCCATCGCCGCCAGGCGAGACGGGGTTCGCAGCCAATGTGGTCGATTCCTGCATGATGGTCGTCCACAGCGTGGCGCCTTGCGGCGCGGACAAGGCAAGCCATGTCCCTACGATGTCGATCCATTAGCGGGGGACCAATACAGCGGCGGTCGGAAGCGTTGTCCGCTCTCAGCCACTCCATATGGCGATACGCTGCCTGGAGCACTCATCCGTGCGGGACCAATGTCGTTGAGCCGTGCCCTCTCGCTTCGCTGCAGGGCCGGATCTGGCGGCGCGGATGGACGACGTGTCTGCCAGTGGCTCCAGGTACGGGAATCCGCCGACCTACGGGCGGCGGTCCGGGAGATCCTGGTAGGCGGCCTCGCTACCGATCCAGACCGCGCCGTCGGCGTAGTGCTCCTCCTTCCAGATCGGCACGATCTGCTTGATCCGCTCGATCGCGTACCGGGACGCCTCGTACGCCTCGTCGCGGTGGGCCGAGGCGACGGCGATGACGACCGAGGCCACGCCGGGTCCCAGCCGGCCGATCCGGTGATGGATGGCGACCTGCTCGACCGCGATCGGCCAGCGCTCGGCGATCTCGGCGGCGATCACGGCGAGCTGCTTCTCCGCGGCGGGCTCGTAGGCCTCATAGACGAGGACCGAGACGCCCTCGCCACGGGCGTTGTCCCGCACGGTGCCGGAGAAGGTGATGACCGCACCTGCGGACGGGGAGGCGACCAGCGCCTCGACCAGCCGCGGGTCGAGCGGCTCCGGCCCGACATGGAACCGCTTGCCAGCGACAGCGTCGTCAGCGACTGGGTTCCCGCCGCTGACGGGCGGGACGAAGACGACCTCGTCGCCGTCGGACAGGACCTGGCCGGCGTCGGCGTACTCCTGGTTGACCATCAGCATCGTCGCCGCCCGCAGTGCCGGCACCTGGATCTCGGGCCGCTCGGCGGTGACGAGGTCGAACAGCTCGCCCACCGTCGTGCCGGCCGGGACCTGCCGGCCCTCCTCGGAGCGGCCGAGCTTCTGCCGGTAGATCGCAAAGTACCGAAGGTGGACCGATAGCGAAGGACCGCCCGGTGTCCCAGACGGCCCCTCATGCGCGTGATCGCTCAACCCGTCGCCTCCCGGCTCGTCCCGTCTCCTGTCATGCCATCGCATGATACCGGTGAACGGCGAGTGGGACGGACTCGCCGGGATCAGCTCTGGGACATGATCCGCTTCAGCACGCCCTGCAGCTCGGCGGCGTAGCCGTCATACGTGTCGTGGATCCGGCCGAAGATGGCGGCCGCCTCGCTGTCGCCGGCCTTCTCCGCGTCGTCCTTGTACTTGGCCAGCGTCTCGCAGCCCTGGAGCAGGTTGCTCATGGTGACGTGGATGCTGTACTCGAGATCGCTGACGGCGTACTTGCCCTGGTGTGCCATGAGGGGTCACTCGCTCTCTGCTGATCGGTCCCACCGGCCCGATACCGGGGATACCTCCAACATGAGGCAAGTGCAGTGCCAACCGGTGGGACCGTTCGGCTCCCCAACGTCATGTGTGACGACCCTGGCGGCCCGGGCTCCTCTCGGCGTTTCAGGGATGACTACCGAGGACGTGCATCGGCCCTCGCCCGAGCGGAAGGGCCGCCCGGAATACCGGGCGGCCCTCCATCGCGTCTTCGCTCGCTCGTCTCCGAGCCCACGTCGCGGCATCGTCCGGACGACGCTCAGGTCCGGTCGGGGTCAGCTCTGGTTGACGACCCGGCCCAGCGCCCGGTGCAGCTGCGTCGCGTTCTCGTGATAGCTCTGCAGGATGTTCCGGAACACGCCAGCCGTCTCGCTGTCGCCCGCCTGCTCCGCATCAGCCTCGTACTTGGTGAGGGTCTCGATGCCCTGGAGCAGGTTGCTGAGGGTCGTGACGATGCTGTACTCGAGGTCGCTGACGGGATACTTGCCGGTCGTGCTCATCGGGTCACTCCTTCGGTCTCACTCGCGCGTTCCCGGTGTGGTCCGGGCCGCTCGCCACCCCGTGGCGCATGTGCGATGCCGTCACGGCCGAGGTCCGGGCACTCCCGGTCAGCGACGGCCGCGGGGGTCGAAGGCGTCCCGCAGTCCCTCGCCGAGCAGGTTGAAGGCCAGCACCGTCAGGGTGATGAAGACGCCCGGCGCGATCATGATGTGCGGGTAGTTGCGGATGAAGTCGCGGCCGTCGGCCAGCATCCGGCCCCAGGACGGCTCCGGCGGCCGGACGCCGAGCCCAAGGAAGGACAGGGCCGACTCGTAGATGATCACCCCGCCGATCGCGAGGCTGGCCAGCACGATCACGACGCCGATCACGTTCGGGACGATGTGGCGGACGATGATCCGGGAGGAGGTCGCGCCGGATGCCCGGGCGGCCAACACGTAGTCGCGCTCCTTGAGGCTCAGCACCTCGGCGCGGACGACGCGGGCGTAGGACGCCCAGACGGTGAAACCGATGATCGCGATGACCAGCGGGATGCTCGGCGTGAGGACGGCCGACAGGACCAGCAGGAGCGCGATGGTCGGGAACGCCATCAGGGTATCGACGATCCGGGACAGCAGCAGGTCGACCTTGCCCCCGAAGTAACCCGACGCCGCCCCGACCAGCACGCCGATCGAGACCGCGATCGCGGTGGCGCCGAGCCCGACCGCCAGGGCGATCCGGGTGCCGTAGATCAGGCGGCTGAGGATGTCGCGGCCGGTCCCGTCGTTGCCGAGCAGGTACTCGCGCGACGGGCCGTCTCCTCGCAGCCGGGGGCTGGTGTCATAGGGGTCGTACGGTGCGATCAGGGGAGCGAAGATCGCCAGCAAGACGAGGGCGATCACGAACCCCAGCGCGAAGATCGCCGGGGGGTAGCTCCGGAAGCGACGCCAGCGGCGGCGCCACTCCGACTGCGCCTTGCCACCCTGCCGGGCGAGGATGCCGCGCTCGGCCGCGACCGGGTCGATCGTCTCGGCATCGACCGGCCGGCCGCCGGTGCGCGTCGTGGTAGTCATCCGGCAAGGTTCCTGGCTGGGGGGCAAGGGCGACCATCGACGCGGGCGAACAGCGGGGCGGGCGTCATGACGCGATCCGGATGCGCGGGTCGATCAGCGCGTAGGTCAGATCGGTCAGGAGGTTGCCGGTGACGACGATCAGGGCCAGGAGCAGGACGAGTGCCTGCACGACCTGGTAGTCCAGGTTGAACAGCGAGTCGGAGAACAGCCGCCCGATCCCCGGGAACGCGAAGACGGTCTCGATGACGATCGTGCCGCTGAGGATGAACGCGATCCGGTAGCCCAGCACCGTCACGATCGGCAGTAGGGCGTTCCGCACGACGTGACCGGTCAGCACGGATCGCTCGCGCAGCCCCTTGGCCCTGGCGGTCTGGACGTGGTCGGAGCCGAGCGCCTCGAGCGTCGCGCCCCGCGTGACGCGGATCAGTCCGGCCATCTCCTCGAAGGCCAGGACGGTGACCGGCAGCACGTAGGATCGCCAGCCGGCGCCGGCCCCATAGGTCGGCAGCCAGCCGAGCTGTGAGGCGAAGACGATGATGAGCAGCAGCCCGATCCAGTAGTTCGGCACGGCCACCCCGAGCGTCGAGGTCGCCGTCGTGATGTAGTCCAGCATCGTGTTGCGCCGGTAGGCGGCCATGATGCCGAGCGGGATGGCGATCGCGATCGAAAGGGTGATCGCCGCCGCGTTCAGACGCAGCGTGTAGGGCAGCGCTTCCCCGATCATCTCGGTCACCGGTGTACCGGTCCGGGTGATCGACTGGCCGAAGTCCCCGGTCACGACGTTGCCCAGCCAGACGAGGTACTGCTCCCAGACCGGGCGGTCCAGCCCCCAGCGTCGCTCAAGATTGGCGATGGTCTCGGGCGTGACACGCGCCTCGCCGACCAGCAGGCTGATCGGCGACCCGGGCGCGGCATGGATCAGCCCGAAGGTGAGGAGGCTGATCAGGGCCAGCACGACGGCACCCTGGACGACGCGAACGGCGACGTAGCGAAGCAACGGACCTCCGATCCGGTGTACCGGCGGGTATGAAGAACCGGCAATGCAGAGCCGCAGGCAGGCGGCCCGGCAAGCGCGGAAGCCATCCTCGGGTGCGGGTCACTCCGCACCCGCCCGCTCCCCACTGTGGCGGGGAGCGGGCAGACATTGCCTGTAGCCTGGCGACTGGATTCCGCCCGCTCCCTCTCGCTGGACGGAGCGGGGTATCGCAACCCCGGGGGGTGTGCGGGCTAGGACGCCGGATCGAGCCCCCAGGTGTAGGCCTTCTTGTACAGCTCGTCGATCGCGAGTACTTCCTCCGGGAGGTTCTGGACGCGGTTGGAGAAGTGCGTCAGCCCCTGCAGGAAGGCGATGTAGAGGAATGGCACCTCGTCCGAGATGATCTGCTGGATCTCCTGGTAGATCGGGATCCGCTCCTCCTGCGTCAGGGCATTGATCCCCTGCTGGAGCAGCTCGTCGACGCGGGGGTTGCTGTAGGACGACCAGTTGCTCGACCCGTCCGTGCTCAGGACCGAGATCGCGTCCGGGTCGCCGCCGTCGCCGTAGGTCCAGCCGAACAGCCCGGCGTCGGCCTCACCCGCCGGGAGCAGCTCGAGGATCTGCGCGACCGGGACCTCTTCGAGCTGGACTTCGATCCCGACGTCGAGGAGGAACTCCTGGACGACCTCGGCCACGCCCCGGCGGGTGGAGTCGCCGGCTGGGATCGAGATGGTGAAGGTCAGCTCCTGGCCGTCCTTGGTCCGGACGTCGCCGTCGCCAGCTACCCAGCCCGACTCCTCGAGCAGCGCGATCGCCTGCTCGGGGTCGTAGGGGTACATGGTCACGTCGGGGTTGTAGTAGGTCGCGACGGCCGGCGAGAGGTTGGAAGTCGCGACCTGGGCCGCGCCGAGGTAGATCTCGTCGACGATCAACTGGCGGTCGATGGCGTACATCATGGCCCGGCGGACGTTCACGTCGCTCAGAATTGGGTGCTCGTTGTTGAGCGGGAAGTGCAGCACGGCGAAGTTCAGGGTCGAGTACGTCTTGTAGTTCGGGTCCTCGGTCAGGCGCGCGGCGTCCTCCGGGGTCAGCGCCCAGATGCTGTTATCAGCCTCGCCGTTCTCCAGCGCTTCGGCCCGGACCGAGGCCTCGGGCACCACGTCGAGCTGGAACTGGTCGACAAGCGGGCGGCCCCGGAAGTGGGTCGGGTTGGCGTCGAGCAGGACGCGGGCGGCCGGGTCGAAGCTGTTGACGACGAACGGACCGGTCCCGACGGGTGCCTGGGCGAACGCCTCCTGGCCCGTGGCCTCGTGGTAAGTCGACGGAAGGATCAGGGTCGCGCCGATCAGCGCGTTGAACGCCGCGTTCGGCTGCGCCAGGGTGACGACGACGGTCGTCGGGTCCGGCGCCTCCACGGACGTCACGATGCCCTCAAAGGCGCCCGCCGAGATGGACGCGTTGGCCGGATCCATGATCCAGTCCATCGTGTACTTGACGTCGGCCGAGGTGAAGGGGTCGCCGTTGGAGAACGTGACGTCCTCGCGAAGCGTGATGGTGTACGTCAGGCCATCGGCGCTGACCTCGGGTAGAGCCGTTGCGAGGACGGGCTGGAACTCCAGGTTCTCGTCGAGCTCGACCAGGCCGTTGAAGATCTGGACGATCGCGACGAACGGCACGGTCGCGCCCGCGTCCTCCGGGCTGAGACCGGGGATGTCCTGGTGGCCGGTCAGGCGGAGGACACCGCCCGTGACCGGCGTGCCGTCCTGGAAGCGGGCGCCGATCTCCGGGCCTCGCACGAGGCTGGCCGAGGTGATGTCGCCGAGGGCGATCGCCGCCGCTCCGGCTCCGGCGGCACCGACGCCCCGGAGGATCGTGCGGCGGCTGACCGCTGACCGCAGCAGGTTCTGGCTCGTCTGGTTCAGGTCACGCATGGTGCTCTCCCTCGCGTTACGTCCCAATGATCCGGTTCGGCTGACTCCTGGTATGACAGGGACGAACGCCCACTTCCGACCCGCCGCCCGGTCACCGGCTCGCGGAACGGTCGGTTCCACCAGGCCGGGTGATGCCACACGACGGCGTCAGGCAGGACGATCGACGGATTGGGGGCCATACCGGCCGGCCGATGGCGCCGATTGTTGCACAGGCTGCCGCAACAGGCCATGCATCCTGCGCAAACTTTCGTATCGAAGTCGCAGCCGAAGCGCAAGGGACGGTGAATCGGTCTGACCGCCATCGATGTCGCGTGCGGCTCGGGCCTGGCGGTCGCGGTCCGCCAGATCCCTGCGTCGAGGAGCGCGAACCGGACGAGCCATGTCCCTGCTCCAGACACAGCCGGCCATCGGATGCCATGCTACATTTGCGGCACCCAGTTCCCCGAGCCGATCGTCGTTCGGGCTGCCCGTCGCACCGGCGCGGCCTGCCGCCCATCGGAGATCCCCCTGCCATGACTGTGCTCGTCCAG
>CADCWK010000121.1 GCA_902806375.1 uncultured Thermomicrobiales bacterium | reverse complement strand
CGGCATCCGCGAAGCCTGCCCCTGTCCCCGCGTAGATGATGGACCGACCTGCGGAGACCAGCAGCCCACCGCCGGTCGCATCGCATCCCGCCCGCACGGACGCCGCCACGTCACCGCCCTGCGCCCCGACCCCGGGCAGGAGGATGGGCAGCGTCGGCGCGAGCCGGCGGATCCGGGCGAGATGGCCGGGATACGTCGCGCCGACGACCAGTCCAGCCGCGGCGGGGTAGCGCTGGTCCCACTCAACGACTCGTCTCACGACTCGATCGCTCAGTGGCTCGGAACCGGCCTCGAGGGCCAGGTCCTGGAAATCGCCGCTGCCGGGGTTGCTGGTCTTCGCGAGGACGATCACCCCGCGATCGGCGCGCTCGAAGAATGGTGCCAGCCCATCCTCTCCGAGGTAGGGATTCACGGTCACGGCGTCGAAATCCCAAGTGTCGAAAAAGGCCTGGGCGTAGTGTTCCGAGGTGTTCCCGACGTCGCCGACCTTGGCGTCCAGGATGACCGGGATCTCGCGCGGGATGCGTTCGCGGATCTCCCGGAGGGCCCGGATCCCGTCCGCGCCAAGCGGCAGGAAGAAGGCGAAGTTCGGCTTGTAGGCGCAGGCGTAGGGAGCCGTCCGCTCGATGACGGCGCTGAAGTACCGGACCACCGCATCGGCCGCTTCCCGCGGCGATGCGGACCGGTCGCTGACACCGGGGCGATCGAGGTCGGGATCGAGGTTGATGCAGACGAGACTCCCAGTCGCTTCCGCCCGCATGGCGAGTCGTTCCGTGAAACCGGTCACGTGGCTCTCTCCGCCGTGATGTCGCTCGATCGTCACCGACAGGATACCCTGCGTTCTCGGCAGAACGGACTCTCCGGGGGGGCAGCCGGGGCAGGATGGTAAACTCACCCCAGCCCTGCGCTTCCCCGTGCCGGACGCCGCATCGCGTCTGGTCTCGTAACTGACCCCCGGCCATTGCATCCGCCCATCATCCGGGGGTGTACCTGGTCGGTTCGGCCGAAGGACTCGACGAAGGAGCGCTGCATGGTGGCGTCAGTGCGTTCCATTAGCAGCACCCAGGTCCGGCCCGCTCTCCGCCCCTCGGGCCGGTCGGCCGCGTGTCCTTGCCGCCGCCGGACCGCTTGTGTCTCCCCGGCGGCGTCGATTGCGGACGCCGCCCGGTCGATCGTATTGGAGGACCGTTCGTGGTGAACCTCATGGCGCGACTCGGCAGTCGCGGTCGCCATAATGGCGCGAACGCGATTGTTCATCTCGCCCGCGAGGTCGTCGGCCGGCGCCGGACGATCCAGAACGCGACCCAGGAAGTCCGCAACGCGGTCATCCTCGATGCGTTGGCCGACGAGGACTTCCGGACGCTCGACACCACGATCGCCGAGCGCTCGACAAGCGACCGCGAGTTCGCCCAGACGCTCGCGCGCCTGAGCTACGCCGCCGCCCGAGCCAAGGGATTCGATCGGTGCGTCGTCGACGCCGCGCTGCGCCTGGACAGTCTCATCCCGCTGGATGACCCGGTCCATGAGCGCGACAAGCTGCTCCGCGACGCCTACAGCTCGGCCCAGAAGGCGAGCTACATCCGTGGGGGGCGACTGGCCCTCGGCCGGCTCGGTCGTCGCGCGGTGGAGGCCGGCGACCTGGAGCGCGCCCGCGTCCTGCTGCAGCAGCAGCTCGAACTGGGGCCGGAGAAGGACGACACGGCGGCAGAAGTCGATTCGGCCCTCGTACTGGGGGACATCCTCCGGCGCGAGAACGAGGACGACGACGCCCAGCGGTACTACCGCCGGGCAGCCAGCGCCGCGGAGCGACTGGAGTACCGGCAGGGCGTCGCCGAGGCCTTGGTCCGTCAGATCGACACCACCCCGTCCGCCAACCTGGAGACCGTCGCCGCGCTCCAGCACCAGGCACTCGATGCCGCCCAGCGCACGGGAGACCAGTCCCTCGAGGCGAGGATCCTTGTCGGTCTGGCTGGCACGCTGGTCGAGAGCGATCGTGTCGCCGACGCCACACCCTACTACGAACAGGCCCTCGAGATCGCCCGGGAGACGGCGGACCTCGCACTCGAAGCCCGGTGCGTCACGGCCTTAGCCGAAGCCCATCGCTCCCTCGGGCATACCCATGACGCGATGGAGGCCGAGCGAGCGGCGCTCGAGATCGAGGAGCGGCTGGGTAACCGCCCGGCCGCCGCGAGGTGGGCCCTGAGCATCGGGACCGGCGAACTCCGGCTGCGGAACGCCGAGGAGGCTGTCGAGGCGTTCGAGAAGGCCCGGCTCCTCGGCGGTCAGCTCGGTGACACCGCGATCGAGCAGCAGGCCGAGGGCAACCTGGGGATCGCCAACACGCTCCTCGGGCGTGGTCCCGAAACCGTCGATCACCTCAGCCGGGCCATCGCGCTCGCCCGACGGGATCGCGACACGGTTCGGGAGGCTGAATGGGTGGCCAGTCTCGGGCAGGCGCACTGGATGTTCGGTCAGGCGGATGACGCCATCCGCGTGACGACCGAGGCCATCGGGCTGGCCGAGTCGACGCGCGACCTCACCATGCAGGCCGACGCCTATACGCTGCTGGGTCAGATCTACGCGTCGCAGCGCGAGACCATCCGCGCGCGGGACTGCTATACCCGGGCGCTCCAGCTCAACCGGGATCTCGGTCAGACGGCGGACCAGGTCACGACGTTAACCGCCCTCGGCACGCTGGCCGCCGATACCGGCCAGTTCACCCAGGCGACTCAGCTCCTCGATCAGGCACTGGACCTGGCGTTGAGAGCTGACGATCGGTCCACCGCCACCGTCCTCTATGGCCGGATGGGTAGCCTCGCGCAGCGTCGTGGAGACCTGCGGGCCGCGCTGGGCCACTATCAACGGTCGGTCGATCTGGCCCAGGCGCTCGGTGACGTCCGGTCGATCAGTCGTGCGCTCCAGCACCTCGCCACGGCTCAGGACGTCATGGGCGACCCGGCGGCCGTGACGTCCTATGAGCGAGCGGTCATCGCGGCGGACGACATCGGCGACGTCCGGGGCGGCATCACCATGCGGTTGAACATGGGGATGCTGCTGGGACGGATGCCCGAGGCCGGTGCGGCTGAGGATGCGATCGGCTGGCTGAGCGATGCCGCCAACTACGCGCTCGAGGCCGCACCTGACTACGCGGACCTTCGCCAGCAGGCCGAAGACCTGATCCAGGAACTGGGTGGGGGACCCCGACGGGACCCGGTCCGACAGACCGCACCATCTTCCGGATACCGCGAGTCCGAGACGCGCCGCGCGGACGACCGGTATGCCCATGGGCCCTACGACGACGATCCCATGGAGGGCGACGGGACGTTCAGCGCGACAGACGCGTACCACCCCGGTAATGACAACCGCCCGCCCGACGGGAGGGGTGGATACGGGTGGGATGATCGCGATACGTTCGGGCCGGAGACATCGCCCCGGGACTCCATGCGCGTCGATGACGACGACGATGACTGGTCGGCCTATGAGCCGGGCCCCACCATCTCCTCCCGGTCAGTCGATGGACGGAGCGACTCGGGTTACGACGACGCGAGCTACGACGACGAGGGCTACGACGATCCCCGCTATCGCCCGGACATGGCGTCCCGCGACTACCCAACCGATGCCGATCCGGTCGACGCGTACGCTGACCACGGTGATGGAGAGCCGGGCGCGTACCGGTCCAGGCCCGATGCCGAGAGGGATCGGTACTCACCGCCTCGCGAGACCGATCGCGAGTGGTCGTCCGCGGACGATGCCTGGTCGGGCCAGTCGAATTCCTACGGGACCGACGGCGACGAAGGGTCACGGCGCCATGCGCTGACCGATCCCCGAGACGATGGGTATGACCGGTCGCCCGGCAGTACCCGGAGCCAGGATCGACCCTACGACGACGGGTACTACGGAGCGACCGACGGGAACGACGGCCCCCTCTACGGCGACGACCAGCCGGGATACCGGGACCGCCCACGCGACGAGGTCCTCGACGATGGGAGCTTCTCCCAGCGCGTGCGGTACCAGTTCGACCGGCACGACAGCGATCGATCGGAGGTCCGCCCGTACGACGAGGATCGCGAGCGCTCCCACTCCGGTTACCCGGATGCCGGTGACGATTACGCGCCGCAGCAGCGACGTGGCCGCAACGAACGCGCCAGCCGCCGGGAGAGCAGCCGTCGCGCCAACCCCAACCGAGGGTTGGAAGACGAGCCGTCGGACCCGGCCCGCCCAGTGCGCCGAGCGGGCCTGGCCGGCTTGTTCTCCCGGCCGCCCCGCTCTGGCCAGCCAGCCAGGGCCGATGAGCGCAGACACTCAGCGCGCCAGGAGCGGCCGCGTGGTGTCCCACCGACCGGCCGGGCGGATTCCGCCGGTGGACCGGAGCATCATCCGCACGGATGAGCAGACTCCGGTCGAGGTAGTGGCCCAGGGTCAGGACCTCGATGCCGAGCCAGCACCCGTCCTGGCTGGACTGGCCGTACCCTCCGACGTCAAGGGATCCATGACCCGTCGCGGCAAGTCGCGCCGACGGACCCGCCGGGACCCCGTTGAGTGGTCGACGCTGCCCTACCGACGAAGTAGTATGACGGTGTACGGACACCGACGTACCGGCGTCGCGATGTCGACCTCGCCGGGCGGGCCGGACAAGGCATGACGTGTTGCCGGCGTCGAGGAAACCTGCGTGTCCTATCCCCCATTCGACTCGCTCCAGAGCTTCCGACGCGACCACGGCGACACCATGCCCGCGGATGCCTGCGTCTTCGCCGGACCGGTCTCTCCGGGGATCGGGCGGGCTCCGGTCGGGGCGAGCGGCCGCTGGCTGGTCGCCACGGTCGAACCGGTCGACAAGACCGACCACGGCTGGTCGGTCGCCGCACAGGCCCTGGACGCACTCCGCCAGGGCTTCGCCGCCCAGTACGATTCCACGATCCCGGAAGCGCTCGCACGGGGCTTCGCGGCGGCGAACGCCTGTGTCAGGGCCGCGAACCGGGGCGAACGCGGACGCCGCCGGGGGGAGCGGGTTTCCGTCGGTGCCTCGGCGATGGCGGTCGACGGGAACCGGCTGGTGTTCGCCCACGTCCCGCCCAGCCAGATCGTGTTCACCCAGGACCGGATGGTCTACTCCATCCCGGCGTTGCACTCCTGGGAGCCCCACTACGCCGGTTCGGACCGCTCGCAGGCGGCTCCGCTGGGAGTCCATGAACGGGTCGCGTTCGACCTGTTCCAGACCACCATCGCGCCACGCGATACCGTCGTCCTGTGCTCGACCAGCCTCGGCCGGGCGATCACGGGCCTGCCGACGGTCGCCGACCGCCTCAAGCCGCCGTCCGATCCGGCCGGCCGGCCCCTGGCGTCCCTTCCCGTTGGACCCGCCGAGCATCCGTTCACGATGCTCGACCTCGGACCCGACCGGCCGAGTGGTCTTGATCCGGCCCTGGCCTGGGTCGACTGGCTGGACCAGGTCGCCAGTGACCGACGCGTACCGTCGTGTCATGCCGTCGC
Source organism: uncultured Thermomicrobiales bacterium (assembly GCA_902806375.1). Taxonomy (GTDB): domain Bacteria; phylum Chloroflexota; class Chloroflexia; order Thermomicrobiales; family UBA6265; genus CADCWK01. The sequence goes on along the minus strand of CADCWK010000121.1, from coordinate 1,485 downwards.
GGCGACCGTCGGTCAGATCGAGAACCGCGCGCCGCGCGGGGTGTCCAGCCGCAGCCGCCCTCGCGACCGGGCAGCCCGGCAACTCTCGGAATCCGAACCCGAACCCGCTCCGCCCGCGGGGCCCATCGTGGTGACCGACGACTCGCTCGCCCGTTCCGGCCGACCGGTGATGATGCATGTCCCCGTCCCACCCGTCGACGCCCACCGACCCATGGCGTTCGGGCCGCTGCCCGGCGCCAATGGCGTCCGTCGCTTCGCCGATAGTGAGTCGCTGCTGCCAGACGGGTGGCGGGGAGCACTCCCGCGCCTTCAGATACGGGGTGGCGCCCATCCCCCTCGCTGGCTGGCGGCGGCCCTCATCCTCGTCGTCCTCGTTGGCACCGGTGCCGGGGCCGGATATCTCCGCTCTGCCGCGGTCACGGGTGGTCTGACGACCGTCCTCCAGGAGATTGACGAGCAACTGGCCCGCGCCGAAGCGACGGATGACGCGTCGAGACTGAATCTCATCCGGGGCCAGCTCCAGACACTCGTCGCCCGGCACGGTCCCTCGCCAGACGTCGATCGGCGCCTGCTCCAGCTCGTCGCGGTCGAAGACCGCCTACTCGGCCGTATGCGTCTCGGAGAACCCGTCCCGCTTGGGCAGTTGCCGGCGGGCACGCTCCCCGCCGACCGGTCAGCGCATCTCCTCCAGGCCGGGACCGGGGTCTTTCTCGTGGGGACGTCCGTCTTCGAGCTCGATCCTCGCGGCGGGCACCTGATCCACCTGATCGGAGCGGGACAGGTCGTCGACGGGCTGACCGCCGGCCCGATCCTCGACGCAGTCGCGACCCGTTCCGGACTCGCCGTGACCGACGGGGTGGCCCTGTTCGACCGCGATGCCAGCGGTCGCTGGAGCGCCGAGCCGATCGACGCCCGCGTCGAGCACCCGACGGGTACGGTCACGGCGATCGCCCTCTACGACGGCCAGATGGTGATGATCGATGGGGTGTCGGGCGACCTCGTCACCGTGCCGCTGGACGATACCGCCTCCGGTGGAGCGCTGGTTCTCCCCGCGTCGATGACGGGCGCGAACGGTGCCCTCGATCTCGTGGCGAATGAGCAGCTGTTCGTGCTCGGGGCCAACGGCGACGTGGTCGCCTTCGACCGCCAGGGACAGGATTCGACGATGAGTGTTCCCGTTTCCCCACCTGTCACCGCCCCGCGCGCCATGGACGCCACCGGCACGGATCTGTGGATCCTCGACGGTGGGACCGGCGACGGCCGGCTGATCCGGATGACCCCCGGCGACGCTGGGACCGAGGTCTTCGCGCTGCCGGTCGCCGGCGTCGACCGGGCCGGGCCGCTCGACCGCGCGTCCGATTTCGCGCTCGACCCCGCGAACGACCGGATCGTCTTCCTCGTCGACCGTACGCTCTGGGCAGTCCCCCTCCCCCCGGCCTGACCCGCCGCCACGGAGAAGAACGGACCTCTACCCGGCAATCTGAC
>CADCWK010000120.1 GCA_902806375.1 uncultured Thermomicrobiales bacterium | reverse complement strand
CGCTCAGGACGACGACGACGAGGACCGATCCGACTCGCGACAGGAGATAGGCCAGCGCCAGCACGGCGAGGACGGCCGCGGTATAGAGCATCAGTCGCAGCGGTGAGAGTCGGGCGGTCACGGGAACCTCACCATCCGGATGGCCGCGACCAACGGCCATCGTCAAGACATCCGGTGACGACCGGACCTCCCACGACTGGCAGGACGACGACCGTCGGGCCTAGTGTATCGGCCCGGCGGTCGTCGCGTCGCGTCTCCGCCCTCCCAGCCTGCACCGCCGGCGGCGGCGATCAGCCCTGACCGGCAGCGGTCAACCGATAGGCCTCGGAGCCCTGCACCGACTGGGTCAGGTCGGTCCGGAGCTGCTCGTACCCCTCGCGGCCCATCAACGCGTAGGTAGCGTTCTTGCCGGCCTCGACGCCCGGCTGCCCGAAGGGGTTCACACCGTAGAGCGCGCCGGCCATGACGGTCTGGAGTTGGTGGAGGTAGAAGAACTCGCCCAGCGCGAAGGCATCGATCGTCGGCGTCGTGATCGTCAGGTTCGGTCGCTTCGCCTCGCGCAGCGCCCAGGCCGTGGCGGACAGCTCCCGGTCGAGCAACTGGCCCAGCTCCCCGTTGGCCAGGTAGGACAATTCCGGCGTCTCGGCGGGGGGGTTCGGGATCGCCACCGTCGACCGGTAGCCACCGACGCGCACCAAGGCGATGAGCTTGTCGTTCGGCCCCTCGGTGTAGAGCTGGATCTGCGAGTGCTGATCGATCGCGCCAAGGGCCTTGATCGGCGTCTGCCCGGCGAAGACCTCGCGACCGTCGGTGCCGAGACGCTTCCCGAGGCTCTCGGCCCAGAGCTGCCGGAACCAGTCGGCCAGCCCGTAGAGGGCGTCGGCGTAGGGCATGGTCACGAGCATCGACTTGCCGTGCTCGGTATCGGCCAGGTAGGAGATCGCGGCGAGGAGGTAGGCCGGGTTGGTGCGGATATCGTCCCCCTGCGTCGCGGCCCGCATCGCGGCGGCCCCGGCCAGGAGCTGCCGGATGTCGACACCGGCCAGCGCCGCCGGGAGCAGCCCGACCGCGCTGAGGACCGTCTGCCGGCCATCGACGCCGTCCGGCACCGGGAACGTCCGGTAGCCAGCCGAATCGGCCAGCACCCGGAGGAGCCCCGAGGTGTTGTCCGTCGTCGCGACGATCTGCTTGACGGCCTGCTCCTCGCCCACCGCCGCGACCAGCGCCTCACGGGCGACGAGGAAGTTCGCCATCGTCTCCGCGGTCTGGCCGGACTTGCTCACGACACTGATCAGCGTATTGGGGAGGTCGACCGTCTCGAGCGTCGCCCGGACCTTCTCGGGATCCGGGTTGTCGAGCAGGAACAGCCGGGGACCGACCCGGACACCGTCCGGCTGCATGTTGCGGAACGGGTGCGCCAGCGCCTGGATCGTGGCGAGAGCGCCCAGGGATGACCCGCCGATGCCGACGAGGATGAAATCGGTGTAGCGCTCGCGGGCCTCGGCGGCGAACGCCTCGATCTCCTCGACCAGTGCCATGTCGTCGGGCAGGTTCATCCAGCGCTGCTCGCCCGCCTGGTGCTCGGCGTGGATCCGGGCATGCTCGGTCGCGACCCGGCCGGATAACCCGTCGATCTGCTCGTCGGTGATGCCGTCACGGTCACCGACGGCGTGGGCTGTCGCGTTGTAGTAATCGATGCTCAGCCGGGACGACATCGGTGTGGCGGTCGAGGTCATGTCGTTCTCCTGGGTGGGGTCGTCCGGCCGTGTTTCCGGTCGGGAGGGGCGATCATCCCCGATCGCGCCTGACGGTGAGCCAACGCGGCGGTATGGTCGCACGCCGGTGATCCATTGTCCCACCGGGACGCCTCCCAACCGGCGCCAGGCTCCAACTCCCTGACGGGATCCGGGTGACGAGGTGTCCTCCTGGCGTCCACTGGCAGGATATACGTGCACGGCCCGTCGTTTTTGCGGTGAAGGGGACGGTTACGGATAGCGTACGATTTGGTGGAGACCGTGAACGGGAACCATCCCGGGACGCTGGCAGCCGAAGACTCCACGGAGCGGCTGGTCGCTCCCTCGGTCGCCAGGATGCCGGGCTGGACCGTTCGACCATGGCCACACGAGGGCGAAGACGCACTGGCCGCGCGACACCGTCGTGAAAGGAAAGCGGAACTGCCATGACAACCGACGATTCACCGAGCGCGGGGTCGACGACCTCTAGGGCTCCGGAACCGGTCCAGTACCTGTCGGCCCGCGATGCGGCGCAGATCCTCGGCGTCAACCGGGCGACGGTCATCAACTGGGCCCGCCAGGGTAAGTTCGGCGGGTTCCAGTACGGCGCCCGGGGCATCTACCGGTTCGACCGCAAGGAGATCGAGCGGTTCATCGAGCAGTCGCGCCTGCCCGGTCCCATCGGCCAGGGCGACGACGACACCGCCCCGGTTTAGCCACGACAGCCTCCGAGCGCAGCACGGACCAGTCAGGGACCGAACGGCTCCGGGTGCCACGCGTACCGGGAACCGCTCGGTCTTCTTGCTATACTCCGGCGAGTTTCCCGGCGGCTCCGTCCGGTGTCCCGCCGCATCCCCTGCGCCATGGGGGCGGCACGAGCCGTCGTTCATCGCTCACCGACCTCGCGACACGATTCCGGGCGATGCCCGATCGCCATACGTCAGGCGCACGCCGCGCCCGAGTGGAGGATCCCCGTCATGGTCGACCTGAAATCGCCCCCCGCCGAGCGTCTCGGCGTCAGCCAGCGCGACGTCCACCAGGACGCGATGGACCACGTCTGGATCCACTCGCAGCCGTGGGCCGAGCTGGCCGAGCGCCAGGGGCTCCACGTCTTCGAGCGTGGCGAGGGCACGACCCTCTGGGATTCCAACGGCAAGGCGTACTTCGACGGGATCTCCGGCCTGTGGGTGGTCAACGCCGGGCACGGCCGGGCCGAGATCGGCGAGGCGATGGGGAAGCAGGCCAGCAAGCTCGCCTACGTCTCCGCGGCGTCGTTCACGAACGGTCCCGCGACGGAACTCGCCCACACCCTGTCGGAACTGACGCCGGGTGATCTCAACCGGGTCTACTTCTCCTCGGGCGGCTCCGAGGCGGTCGAGACGGCCATCAAGATCGCCAAGCAGGTGCAGGCGATGCGCGGCTTCCCCCGGCGCTACAAGGTCATCGCCCGCCGTGGCTCGTACCACGGGATGACCCACGGGGCGATGAGCCTGACCGCCCAGCGCAACGAGACCTACTTCGGCCCGTTCATGTACGGGGTGTCTCACGTCCCCCACCCCAACCGGTACCGATCGGACTTCGGTCTCGAGGGCGAGGCGGCCGACATCATGGCCGCGAAGTACGTCGAGCAGGAGATCGAGAACCAGGGGCCGGAGACCGTCGCCTGCGTCATCGGCGAACCGATCTCATCGGCCGCCGGGCTGCACGTCCCGTCCCTGGCCTACTGGCAGATGCTGCGCGACATCTGCGATCGCCACGGCGTGCTGTTGATCTGCGACGAGGTCATCAACGGCTTCGGGCGGACCGGGACGATGTTCGCGATCGAGAAGTACGGCATCGTGCCGGACATCATGACGATGGCGAAGGGGCTCTCGTCCGGCTACGCGCCGATCGGTGCCACGGTCGTCCGCGACAGCGTCTACGACATCTTCAAGGAGCAGAAGGACGTCTCGATGGGTCACCTGCTGACCTTCGGCGGCCACGCGGTCGCGTCTGTCGCGGCGATCACGAACCTGCAGATCTTCGCCCGTGAGCGCCTGGTCGAGCGCAGCGCCGAGCTGGGCGCCTACCTGCTGGGACAGCTCGAACAGCTCCGCGCACACCGCTCGGTCGGCGATGTCCGCGGCGTCGGTCTCTACGCGGTCCTGGACTTCGTCTCCAGCAAGGAGACCCGGAAGCCGATCGCGAAGGACTCAGAGTTCATCCGGCGGCTCAACCAGGAGATCTCCGACCGTGGCCTCCTGACCCGCGTCTGGGGGGTGATGCACTTCGCGCCGCCACTGGTCGTGACGCGCGAGGAGATCGACCGCATCGTGACCATCGCCGATGAGAGTCTGACGGTCGCCGAGCGTGAGCACCCGGAGGCGTTCGACGCCTGATCCGTCCCGGACACCGACCGATGCGAGACGGGCGCCGACCTGATGGTCGGCGCCCGTTCCGTCGTGTCCTGGTATCGATGCTACGTTCCGCGGCCGACTAGGCTCATGACTCGTCCCGTCGGGGACGGGTATCCTCCGCGTCGACGCGGTGGTCGGGCGTCTCATCCACCACCACGACGTCCTCTCGCCGGACCGTCTCCGTCAGGTGCCGGATCTCCTGGACGCCGTCCTTGGCGATCTCGACCTCTTCCACGACGCGTGCCTGCTTGAGAAGTTCGACGTCCTCGCCGTAGACCGCCACGTCGAGCGTGCGGCCCTTGACGGCGAGATCGGCCGCGGTGGCGGGGCGGTCAACCGGGACTCGCTGGACCCGGACGCGCTCCTCGGTGACCGCGACGTCGAGCGACGCCTCATGCTCGCTGACGCTGGTGATGACCCGCACGGCGCCGCGCTCGACCTGGTGTCGGGCCGCCTCAAGCTGCTCCTCGACGACCGGCACGACGACGTTGTCGAAGCCCTCGACCGGCCGGCGCTCGGCGGTGCCGGAATCAGCATCGTCAGCGTGCGTCGCGTCCAGCTGGGTCTCGGTCTCGACGCTGCTCGCCTGCCAGACCCCGTTACCCGCCTGGTCAGCGGTGACCAGCAGGTCGATCCGCTCGTCCGTGTGGGCAGCGACGGCAGAGACCGGGACCCGGTAGTCCTTCGAGAGCAGCCCGCCCTTGTGGACGAGCAGATGACCGTCCTCGATGTCCATCACCCCGCCCAGCTTGTGGTCATCGGAGGAGTACACCTCGGTTCCCGGCTGGATCACCCACTCCTCGTCCGCCTGCGATTTCGATCGTGATCTGGCCATTGGAATCTCCTCGGAACTGGGACCGATCCCCCCGCGCTGGTGGCTCTAACCCGGAGAGAAACACGATCCGTGCCAGTCATCCAGCCAACCGGACGATGATACACCCCGGTGGGGTGGCGAGCGTCAGCGGCCCTGCCTCGCGTTGTAGCAGTCCCGGCAGAAGACCGGCCGACCCGAGCGGGGCCGGAACGGCACCTCGGTCGCCCGGCCGCACTCGGCGCAGACGGCCTGGAACAGGCGGACCTCGCCGCCCGGACCGCCGGACGGACCCGGCCCTGCCCGCCGACCTCCATCGCCACCGGCCCGGAACGCTGGGGAGGGCGCCAGGGCTTCGTGGGAGCCACTCGTATGGGCCGCACGCAGCTCGGCGTTGCGCGCAGCCCTTCGCTGCGTCCGGCAGGGTGGGCAGGTCTCCGGGGGCTGGGCCACATGATGGTCGTAGTACCGCTGCTCTGCCAGCGTCCGGGTGAAGAGGTCGCCGCACTCCGTACAGGTCAGGGTCATGGGATTGGCAGCCATCACGTCGATTGGTCGGGTCATCGGGCTCCCTGATCGTCGTCTCATCCGTCGTTATGTCTCTTTGCCGGCCAATGATACGCCAGGCCATGCCGCGGTTACGATGCCTCACGGTCACCCGATGTCGCCGGAGCGCCGTCGATCCCATGCTCGTAGATCACCCGGACGATCTCCTCGATCGCCGGCTCCTCGATGGTCAGGTCGCTGATCGGCTGGATCGTCACGACGGCGCTGGTCAGCTCGGCCGCGCTGAGCAGGCGGCTGTCGAAGCGGATCCAGACCCGCGGCCCACCGCTCCGCTCGATGGTTGCCGCAGCCGGGAGCATCGCGCCCAGCCGCTCGACCGCCGGGCCGTCCGCCTCCTCCAGGTCGACGACCAGCGTCCGGAAGGCGCCGAACCGTCGCTTGATCTCGGTCAGCGTGCCGTCGAAGATCAGTCGGCCACCGTCGATGATGATCAGCCGTGAGCAGAGCCGTTCGACATCGGACAGGTCGTGCGTCGTCAGCATCACCGTCACGCCCCGCTCCCGGTTCAACTCCGCGAGGAAGTCGCGGATGCGGGACTTGGCGACGACGTCCAGCCCGATGGTCGGCTCGTCCAGGTACAGGATCGGCGGCTCATGGAGCATGGCCGCCGCGAGGTCTCCCCGCATCCTCTGCCCCAGCGAGAGCTGGCGGACGGGCGTGTCGAGGAAACCATCCAGGTCGAGGACGGCCCGCATCTCGCCGAGCATCCGGGCGTGCCGGTCGCGCGAGATCCGGTAGACGTGCCGGAGCAGCTCCAGGGAATCGATCAGCGGCAGGTCCCACCACAGCTGGGTGCGCTGGCCGAAGACGACCCCGATCCGGCTGGCGAGCGCCCGGCGGTCGGCCCACGGCGTCAGGCCAGCGACGCTCGCGGTGCCGGACGACGGCACGAGGATGCCGGTCATCATCTTGATCGTCGTCGACTTCCCGGCGCCGTTGGGTCCCAGGTAGCCGACGACCTCGCCGGGCCGGACCGAGAAGGTCACGTCGTCGACGGCGCGGACCTCGGTCCCGCCGCGGTCGGCCAGCCCCCGGATCGCGCCAAGCATCCCGGCCCGGCGACGGTTGACGGTGAAATACCGGCTCAGCCCGTTGGCCTCGATGATCGGTCGCTCGGTGTCCGACATCTCGATCACTCCTCTCCTCGCTGTCGATCCCTTCGACCTGACCGCGCCCCGGGTCCGGGCACCGATCAGGAGAGGGGACCACTCAACTCCCGGTGCTCCGGTACCGGCTGACCCCCAGCCGCCAGAGCCAGCCGACCGCCAGGCAGAAGAGCAGCAGGACCGGCGCGGCCAGCAGCCCGACCCAGGCCGGCAGCCCGAGCGGCGTCGGCTTGCCGAGCAGCCAGGCCATCGGGATGTGGACGGCGAAGGCGAGCGGCACGACGAACAGGAAGAACCGCCGCAGCCACCCCGCGAAGATATCGATCGGATAGGTTGCCACCATGTTGCCGCCGTAGGTCGCGATGTTGACTGCCTCGATGCCTTGGGTCGTCCAGAAGCTCAGCGTCGCCTCCAGGG
>CADCWK010000119.1 GCA_902806375.1 uncultured Thermomicrobiales bacterium | reverse complement strand
ACGCCGGGGACGACGACGGTGAGCAGGGTGATCCCTGTCGGGTTGGTCACCGTGCCGAGGGCGTAGATGGTCAGCGTTCCGCCGGCGAGTGGGGTGAAACCGGGGACCGGGAAGAGGACCTCCGCGGCTCCGGCGGGTCGGACGACGACCGACGTCGCGGCCGCCGGTACCGTCAGATAGTCGGACGCGGTCAGAGGAACGAGTCCGGCGATCAGCGTCTCGCCCGTCTCCAGGCCGATATCCAGCGGCGGAGCGTCGGGGATCGCCTGGACGACGCGCACCGAAGCATCACCCATGGCGGGTGCCGGGGGCGCGACCGGGAGGACGAGTCCGGTGAGGGTGGAGTCGTCCTGGGAACCCACGAGGGCAACCTCGATCGCGGTCCCGGCCTCGAGCGGTTGATCAGGAAGGTCCAGCAGGACGGTTTCGGGCTGACCTGAGGCGGTCACGGTGAGATCGTAGCTGCCGGCGGGGAGTGCGAAGAAGCCGGTGCTGGTCGCCGCGGCCACTCCGGTCAGCAGCACGGCCCCGTCGACGCTAAGGTCGACCGGCCCGGCGTCGGCGGCGGCGTGGATGATGGTGAGGCAGGCGACAGTCGCATCGCCGATCCCGAGCCGCTCACCGCATGGGACACTGGCCCCTCCGGTGCCGGCACCGATGGGGGCGATCGGGGTGGCCTCCTGGGCCGGCGCCGCGCCGCCCGGGGCGAGGAGCACCGTCAGCAGGACGACGATCAGGCTAGCCAGTCGCCTCGGTCGGCGAGCGGGCGATCGGGTCGGGTCGTGCGACATTGGCATCCTCCAGGGAATCGATCCGATCCGACAGTCGCCCGCCGGCACCGGGAGCATACCCGCACCGGCCACCCCTCGCGACGGTGAGAGCGGTGTTCGCGGATGGTCCGCCGCGAGGGGAACCGGCCGATCCTGGTCGGTTACGGTGGGTCAGGGCTGGCCGAGTAGGGAACCGGCAGGCCCGCGACGATCACGATCACGGTCTGGTCGATGTCGCCAGCGATCACGATCTGATACGACATTCCTGCCTCGAGCCGGGTGGAGGGCGCGAGCACGACCTGGGTTCCGTCCGGGTTGACGGTGGCCCCGAAGACGTAGTCACCGGCCGGTATCAACCGGGCGGCGCTCTCCTCGGATTCCAGCATGGCCTGGACGACGGGCAACCCATTCGCGCTGATGTCGAGCATGCCGGTGCCGTTGGCCTGATGGATGACGGTGACCCGCGCCTGATCGCCGCCAAGTGGTTGCCTGAGGTCCGCGTAGTCCTCGAGCACGGCCCGGTCGGCCCGGCCGGACCCGACGAGCAGGAGGCCGGCACCATCTTCGGTGAACACGGATGCCGACGCGAGCGCGTCGTCCGGTGACGCGCCAGCCGGCACGATCCGGACCTCGATGTCCCCCGTCGGGATACTGATGACCGGCGAGACGATCCCGAAGGCCAGCCCGGTGGCGACGAGGCTCGGCTCCTCGCCCGCGTAGAGATCGACGACGGGGATCTCGGGGGACGCGTTCACGAAGCGGAGGCAGCCGGATTCCGGGCCTCCGATCCCGAGGAACTCGCCGCAGGGCTGACTGGTCGCCGTCGCGAGGAGCCGGACCGTGATCGAGTTGTCCCGCACCTGGCCGGTCACGATCAGGTCATAGTCGACGCTGGGCAGCAGCGTGAGGACCGTCGGCAGGGGAGGCACGGTCTGCTCCCGCTCGGGCAGGACGGTGACTGTCTGGCCACCTGCCTGGATGTCGATATACGGGCTGGCGGTGAGCGGGAGGATGCCCTCGAACAGTTCGTCTCCCCCTGAGCCGACGAGGCCGAACGCGTTCGCATCCGGGACGAGATGGATCATCCGCAGGCGGGCGTATCCCTGATCATCGAAGGTCGCGACATCCTGCGGGTAGGCCGTCACGGTGATGGCGTTCAGGTAGTTCTGGACCGTGATCAGCTGGAGGACATCCGGTTCGAACTGCACGACCGCGGAGACCAGCACCTGCCGCAGCAGATCGCCGCCCGCCGGCACCACCTGGACCTGGTGCTCCCCTGTCTCGATCGGCAGATAGTCGGTCACCGAGCCGGCCGCGGCGGCGCCGAGCAGGAGCCGGTCGTCGAGATAGATGTCGACCGGTGGCGCGTCAGGCGTGGCGACGACCAGTCTCGCCAGGGTCTGTTCGGGCAGCAGGACCGTCTGGGCCGTCGTCATCGACGGGACGGTCCCGGCGAGGATCAGCAGGAGACAGGCACGGAGCAGCCACCGCGTGGCCCGCCCTCCCGAGGGGGAGCTTCCGGGCGCCGGTCGAAACGTCGCACTGCGATCCACGGCTGACTCCTGCGTCACTCGACGACCGGTCACCGTCGGTCCGGTCCGTCGGGCGGATAGACGGGGATCCGGGAAGCGAAGACGCCGAGCCGGTCATAGTGCTCCCGGTCGAGCCGCATCTCCCGGACATGCAGGTCGATGCCCCGGTTACGCACGAACTCGACGTGGGCACCCGTCTGCCGGAAGCCGACCCGGTCATAGGTACCGATCGCGCGCCCATTATGGTCGAAGACTTCCAGTCGGATCCCGGACAGACCGAGTCCAGAGAACGCTTCCTCGCAGACCAGGCGCGTGGACTCGGTCCCGTAGCCACGTCCCCACGTATCCCGCTCGCCGATCACGATCCGGAACAGGGCCGACCGGTCGCCACGGTTGACCTCCGTCAGTGCCGTGGTCCCGAGGAGGCGACCGCCGGAGCGTTCCGTGATCGCCCAGCAGAACCCCCGTGCCGAGAGAGGCAGGATCAGGGTCTCGAAGTAGCTCCGGGACTGACGGGCATCAAGCGGCTTGAGGTCATGCCGGAGCATCTCCGCGATGTCCGGGTCGGCGTACCAGCGCTGGAAGCTGGCCAGATTCCCGGGCACGTGCCGCCGGAGTTCGACGTGATCGCCGACACGCACCCGGGCGCCGCCGGACGTCGATACCGGTTGGTCCACCTGTTCGGACACGATCGTGATCCCCTTCGGTGCGGTCGCGCCGGGCACTGGAACGCCTCCGGGCCGACTGACGTAAGTCCCCCGGCGCTATGGTGTCAGGAGCGCAAGAAGACGGCCGGTCCTCGCCTTCTCTGGCGTGGACCGGCCGTCTTGGGGTCATCCGGGTCGGCGACTAGTAACTGTTGCCGTACCCACCACCGCGGGGGGCCGACGTGCGGCGCTCCTGGAAGCAGTCCCGGCAGTAGACCGGGCGATCCATCCGCGGCTGGAAGGGGACCTCGGTCTCCTTGCCACAGCCCGAGCAGACCGCGGCGAACATCTGCCGCGGCGCGCTGGAGTAGCCTGAGCTACCACCACTGGAGTAGCCGCCGCCGGACCCGCCACCGTACGAGCTGCCACCGGACGAGTAGCCACCACCACCGGAGGAGTAGCCGCCGCCGGAGGAGTAGCCGCCGGACGACTCGCCGCCGTTGCGCTGGGCCTTGCGGGCCGAGCGGCAGGTCGGGCAGCGCTGGGGCTCGGAGAAGCCTCGCTCCGTGTAGAACGCCTGCTCACCCGCCGTGAAGACGAACGCGTCGCCGCAGTCGCGGCACGTCACCGTACGATCACTCATCTGTCTTCGGGAACCTCTCTGTCGCGATCCTTCGCGACAATGAACAACTGCGAGACGTTCCCAGGCACAACGAACAATGGACCCCGAAACTGGTTCCCGGCAGCGCGTTAGCGGTGGAGCGTCTGCCGCATACTATCATACCCACCCCGTTTTCAATACCCTTTTCGACCTCTTTTCCGGACCATTCGTTCGCCAGAATCGGCCGAGGGCCGGCTGACGGTTCGCGGGGTCCGTCGCGGGCCGCGTCGCGCCTCGGAGAACCGCCCGTGGCGGGCCAGCAGCGGGCCGCAGGGAGGCCCTGGCGGCTCCACATCTTCTAGTGCGCGCAGCGATTCCGCTCCGCCTGGTGCGACCTCCCCCGGCGCTGACGCGGCAACTCTTGGTAGGATGGTCGCGGCGGCGTGGACCCCGGGGTCCGCGCGGATCCGGTCTGACCATCCGGCCCGATCCGATGGGCGACGATCGGCGATCCGGCCGACCGATCGGCGTCGGATCGTCCCCCGGTACCCCGGCGATCGTTCCGGATCCGGTGCAGCGCAAGGAGCAATCGACGGCAATGGATATTCACGAGTACCAGGCTGCGGAGATTCTCGCCCGGCACGGCATCCCGGTGAACGCCGGGACGGTCGCGACCACCCCGGCCGAAGCGGAGGCGGCCGCGCGGGCAGCCGGGACGCTCGTGGCCATCAAGGCGCAGGTCCATTCCGGAGGTCGCGGCAAGGCCGGCGGGATCAAGCTGGCCCGGACGCCCGAGGAGGCGCGTGCGGCCGCCGAATCCATCATCGGCCTGGATATCCGCGGGCACGTCGTCTCGAAGGTCCTCGTGGTCCCCGGGGTGGGGATCGACCAGGAGTTCTATCTGGGTGTGGTCCTCGACCGGAACGCGCGCCAGATCCTGATCATGGCCAGCGCCGAGGGCGGTGTCGAGATCGAGGAGGTCGCCCAGACCAACCCCGAGAAGATCATCCGGATCCATGCCGACCCCGACCGCGGCGTGCAGCCATTCCAGTTGCGCCAGATGGCGTTCGACCTCGGGATCCCGGCCGGCAAGGTCGCCGGCTTCGCGGCGATCGCGGGCAGCCTGTTCCGGGCGTTCCTCGATGAGGACGCGACGCTGGCCGAGATCAACCCCCTCATCATCACCAAGGAGGGCGACTGGCTGGCCCTCGACAGCAAGATGAGTTTCGACGACAACGCGCTGTTCCGCCACGGCGACTTCGAGGCGCTGCGTGACATGGCGGAGGAGAACGCGACCGAACTGGAAGCCCGCCAGAGTGGGATCAGCTTCGTCAAGCTGGATGGCAACATCGGCTGCATCGTCAACGGGGCCGGCCTCGCGATGGCGACGATGGACGCCGTCAAGATGCACGGCGGCGACCCGGCCAACTTTCTGGACGTCGGTGGAGGCGCCAGCGCCGATCAGGTCGCCAAGGCCTTCGGCCTCGTGACGGCGGACCCCAACGTCCGCGCCATCCTGATCAACATCTTCGGTGGGATCACCCGCGGCGATGTCGTCGCCCAGGGGATCCGGGAGGCGCTCGCCCGGGTCGCGGTCTCCGTCCCGATCGTGGTCCGGTTGTCCGGCACCAATGCGGAGGAGGGCCGGGCGCTGCTCGCCGAGGCCGGCCTGACCGCCGTCGACACGATGGACGCGGCGGCGGCCCAGGTGGTCGCGTCCGCCGCCTGAGCCGACCCCGATACCCCGGTGCGGCCAGTCCCGGTCCGGACTGGCCGCCGTCGCGCCAATGGAGCACCAATGAGCATTCTCGTCGGCAATGACACACGGCTGCTGGTCCAGGGCATCACCGGCCGCGAAGGCACCTTCCATACGACGCAGATGGTCGAGTACGGCACCAACGTGGTCTCCGGTGTGACGCCAGGCGGCCTGGGCAAGGAAGTGGCCGGGGTCCCCGTCTACAACACCGTCGCCGATGCCGTCAGCGAGACCGGCGCCAACACGTCGATCATCTACGTGCCGGCCCGGTTCGCTCCGGATGCCATCTACGAGGCGGTCGACGCCGGTATCCACTTCGTCATCTGTATCACCGAGGGCATCCCGATCAACGACATGGTGCCGGTCTACCGCTACGTGCGGGAGCGGGGCGCGCGGTTGCTCGGCCCGAACTGTCCGGGGGCGATCACTCCCGGCGAGGCCAAGGTCGGCATCATGCCTGGCTTCATCCACCAGCCGGGCCGGATCGGCCTGGTCTCCCGCAGTGGGACACTGACCTACGAGGTCGTCGACGCATTGACCCGGGCGGGACTCGGGCAGAGCTCCGCGGTCGGCATCGGCGGCGACCCGGTCATCGGCACATCGTTCGTCGACGTCCTGTCCCTGTTCCAGGACGACCCCGACACCGACGCGATGGTCATCATCGGCGAGATCGGTGGTTCGGACGAAGAGGCCGCGGCGGCCTTCATCCGGGAGCGGGTCACCAAGCCGGTCGTCGGCTTCATCGCGGGCCAGACCGCCCCTCCGGGCAAGCGGATGGGTCACGCCGGCGCGATCATCTCGGGAGGGACCGGCTCGGCGGCCGACAAGATCGCGGCCCTGGAAGCGGCCAACGTCCGCGTCGCCCGGGCACCGTTCGAGGTCCCCGAGCTGGTCCGGTCCGCGCTGGCGAGCGCCTGATCCGAGCGAGGAGCATCCGCGTGGACGGGTCACGCACGACTCCCATGACCCACCCTCGATGAGACGGTTGGGTCACCCATCTGCGCGGGCGGGCACGGTCGGGGAGATGGGACAGGGCCAGCGGGGGCGCTACTCCCGGCGGTCCCTGGCTGGCGTCGCCGGTCTCAGTCTCCTGCTGGGCGGGTGCCTCGCCGAGACGCCTGGCCGCGGTCCGGTGTCGCCCTCGCCGACTATCGTCGGGCCGGAGTCGGTCCCGCCCGTCCCGGGTCAGGCGGGTCGGTGGCAGGGCCGTGAACTGCGGGTCGTCACCGCTGGCGACGATATCCGGGACGCCTTGCGAGCGGTGCTGTTCGATCCGTTCTCGGCCGCGACCGGATGCCGGATCATCGCCGGCTATACCGACTACGGGCGGTTGCTCGCCGGGAGGGATGTCGACCTCGCGCTGGTCGAGGAGCGCTGGGCCGTCGAACTGGCCGCGGAGGGTCTTCTCGGTGGCATCGACCCGATCGGCGCGGACGGGGCGGTGCCGGATCTCGTCGCGGCGTCCGAGACGGCGGTTCCGGCCTACGCGGATGCGATTGTCAGCACGTATCGGCTCGATGCCGCCAGCTACGCGTTCCTCCCGACCAGCTGGGCCGAGTGGTGGCAATCGGACGACCTGCCGGGTAGCCGGACGCTGGCCAAGGGTCCGTTCGGCACCTTCGAGTTCGCGCTGCTTGCCGATGGCGTGCCGCCTGGCGAGCTCTACCCGCTGGACCTGGAGCGCGCGATCGATGGTCTCCGGCGCATCAGCGGATCGATCGTCGATCGCTGGTGGGAATCGGGAGCCCAGGCGATCGACTGGGTGAGCAGCGGCCGGGCCGCCCTCGGCAGCGCCTTCGCTCACC
>CADCWK010000118.1 GCA_902806375.1 uncultured Thermomicrobiales bacterium | reverse complement strand
AGCCAGGGACGCCCCGCCGCAGCATCTGCTCCAGCGAGTCCAGGTCGTCGGCTTCGAGGCTGAAGAACAGCCTCTCGAAGAAGGCGTTGATCTGCTCCGGGGTCATCCCGACCCGCTCGGCGACCGGACGGCGCATCTCCCGCCGCTGCGCCTTGTCCACGTTCTGCGCGGCCGTCAGCACCTCGAGGACGGGCTCGAGGACGCTCCGCTCCATCCCGACCGGCGCGACGAGGACACACAGCACCGTCGCCTGTCCGGTCATGATGAACCACGCCCGGCAGAGGTCCTCGGCGAAGCCGCCCTCCGGCTCGGCCAGCGCTGCTTCGCCCTCGACGACGACGGCCTGAGCGTCCGGGTCGGCGTCCCGTACCCAGCGCGTCGCCTCGATCCCGAAGTACGGCCGCAGGACCGCGCGCGCCAGGATCTCGCCGGTCGGGCCTACGTCGAGCAGCCGGACGGCGGTCGCCTCGATCTCGTCCGGCCGGACCGGCACCCGCAGGCTGACCGGACCGGCGCCGTCGGCGATCACCCCGATGTCGGGCACGACCTGCACTCGGCCCGCCAGCCCGCCCAGTTCGCCGGACGGGATCAGCGCGACGTCCTCGCTCCCGACCCGGTCGGCACGGAGATCAGGGTCGATGACGATGTCGAGCCCGGCGGTGTCCACCCAGCCGGCCCGGATCGGCCCGACGAGCGGCAGGGTGGCGAGGGAATCATGCAGCAGCAATCGCACGAGGGGTTCTCCGGCCGCGGCGGGCGGCGATGACGATGGGTGGGGCGATCGGCCCCGGCGGACGACAACCGTACCACCGTCCAGCGCCCGGACGCCGTCCGCGCCCCCTACCGGCGCGGGTCGATCAGCTCCCGCAGGGCGGCGACCGGAAAGCGCGGGTAGGAGCCGAAGACCATCACGGTCTCCGCGACCTCCCCCAGCCGAGCCAGTGCCCGCCGGGCCGACGGGTCCTCGCGGTGGGCCTCGAAGTCGACGAGGAAGACGTAGTCGCCCAGCCAGGCCTTGGCCGGCCGGCTCTCGATCTTGCTCATCTGCAGCCCCTCGTCGGCGAACCCGCTCAGCGCCTGGTGCAGCGCGCCCGGCACGTTGTCCCGGACCATGAAGCCGAGACTGGTCCGGTCCTCGCCCGTCGGCTCGGCGTCATGGGCCCGCAGGACGACGAAGCGGGTCACGTTGGCGCGGACGTCCTGGATGTCGTGGGCCAGCACGGCCCCCCCATAGAGACCCGCCGCCCGGGCCGTCCCGATCGCGGCCCGGGTGGGGTCGCCGGCGGCGATGACGGCGGCGACGGCGGCGGAGGTGCTCAGCGCGGCGAGTTGCTCGACGCCCGGGAGACACCGGTCGAGGAAGCGGCGGCTCTGGCCCAGCGCCTGGGGGTGGCTGGTCACGACGCGGATGTCCGCCAGGCTGGCGCCCGGCAGGGTGATCAGGTCGTGCCGGACCGGCAGGACGATCTCGGCGGCGATCCTGAGCGTCGTCTCGTGGATGAGCAGGTCCAGCGTCGCGCTGACCGCCCCTTCCAGCGAGTTCTCGATCGGAAGCAGGGCCTCGGTCGCCAGCCCGGTCTCGACCGCCGCCGTGAGGGCCGGGATGCTCGCGAACGGCATCAGGTCGGCCTGCTCCATCGCGTCACCGGTCGCCTCGGGCACGGTCACGGCCGGACTCCCACCGGCCCGCAGCACGTGGAGTCGTGTCGCGTCCTCGCTGAAACTGCCCTTCGGCCCGAGATACGCCGTCGCCATGCCCGATCCCCCATCGTGAACGCCGCAGCCACGGACTCGCCGGTCCGGGGCGATCCGGCCCGGACCCGGATGGCCGGACAGACCCTGCCGGCGGCTTCCGGACGTATACTCCACCGGGCCGGTTTCCGACGACCGACCCGTTACTGTCTGACCGGGTGGCCAACAGGGCCGCCGGCCCCACTCGCGCCGCCGCCGCCCGCTGGTGCGCGGGAGACCGCCATCGACATGCAGATGCCAGATCAACGGGATTCCGGCCGTGGCGACGAGCGCCCGGTGGTCGCCCCCCCTGCGCCCAGTGACGCGACGGCGGCGACGATGGAGGATACCAAGGCCCCGGCCGGGAAGTCGGGCCTGCGCGTGGTCCGGGAGATCGTCGAGACCGTCCTGCTGGCGGTGATCCTCTACGTCGGCGTCCGGACGGTCGTGATGCCCTACGAGGTCGATGGGGCCAGCATGGAGCCCAACCTCGCCAACCATGAGCGGGTCCTGGTCAACCGGGTCGCCTACTGGGACGTCGATCTGAACAGCGCCCTGAACTGGATCCCCGGCGTCGACCGCGAGGGCGAGTGGGTCTTCACCCCCTTCGGCGGGATCGGCCGCGGCGACGTGATCGTCCTCGACCCACCGACCCAGCACGACAAGCCCTACATCAAGCGGATCATCGGCCTGCCGGGCGACCGCATCACCTTCCAGGACGGCTACATCCTCGTCAACGGCGAGCGACTCGACGAGGACTACATCGACGGGCCCGTCACCGAGTGCACCGACCGCTCGACCACCGGCACCGACACCTGCGACGTGACCGTGCCCGAGGGGGCGGTCTACGTGCTGGGCGACAACCGGGACAACAGCCAGGACTCGCGCTTCTTCGGGGTCGTCCCGGAGGAGAACATCGACGGCAAGGCCTTCTTCAGCAACTGGCCCATCGGCGAACTCGGCCCCATCGGCCACGGCGACTACGACGACTAACCGGGACCAGGAGACGATGCAGGACCAGCCGTACCCCGACCATCCGGAGACTACCCAGCCCCGGGCCGGCCAGCGTCGCCGCTCGACCTTCGCCGCCATCCGCGAGATCGTCCAGACGCTGCTGCTGGCGGCGCTCCTGTTCGTCGGGGTGCGGGCGCTCGTCCTCCCCTACGAGGTCGACGGTTCCAGCATGATGCCCAACCTGGCGGACCGGGAGCGCGTACTCGTCAACCGGCAGGCCTTCCGCGAGTTCGACCTCAACGCCGCCCTGAACTGGATCCCCGGCGTCGACCGCGAGGACGAGTGGGTCTTTACCCCCTTCGGTCAGCTGGAGCGGGGCGATGTCGTCGTCCTGAACCCACCGATCGAGTCCAGTCAGCCCTTCATCAAGCGGGTCATCGGGCTGCCCGGCGACGAGATCGCCTTCGAGGACGGGTACGTCCTCGTCAACGGCGAGCGACTCGACGAGCAGTACATCCCCGAGCCGATCACCGAGTGCGAACCACGCAACGCCGAGGTGGACGGGCCGACCTGTGACCTGACGGTCCCGCAGGGCACGGTCTTCGTCCTCGGGGACAACCGGACGCAATACGGCAGCGAGGATTCGCGGATGTTCGGTGTCGTGGCGATCGACGAGATCGTCGGTGAGGCGTTCTTCGTCAACTGGCCACTGGACCAACTCGGGCCGATCGGCCACGGGGACTACGGCGAGTAGGGCGGGTTCGCGATCCTTTCGCGGAGCCAGGGACAGGTCCCTGACCGGTGCGCCAAACGGTGTATCACCTCGTCCTTGACCGCCCTGGACCGAGCACTGGAGCTGTCCCCTCATCAAGAATGAATGAGCTTCCGTATGTTCCAAGGGCTCATACGGAATCCGGTCGGATGACGCGGAGTGCCGCGGTGGAGCAGACGCCCTTCGAGTCCTACTCCCCGCGCCGGCCAAGCATCGCACCGTCGCGGGACCATGAGCGCGACGGCCCCGCTCCTCCTCCTGAGCGGGGCCGTCGCGTCGTCACGGAAGGGTTCGTCCGGTAAGGACTACGCCTCCGGCGTCGAGGCCGGAGTCGCGTTGTCAACGTCCTGGTCCTGCCCGGTGCCGACCTCGACGACCGGTGTCCCGCCGGCCGGGGTGCCCACTGCCGGGGTCCCGGCTGCCGGCGTGCCGGCGCCAGGAGTGCCCGCCGCCGGCGTCGCCCGGGCATCGCCCGGCAGGACCTCGAAGACGAGGAACTGGGTGATCTGGGTGTCGCTGAAGTTGTTGTCGGAACCGATCACCAGCGACGGGTTGCCGCTCTCCAGCACCGGACCGAAGGCCAGCGTCTCGAGGTTGTCGACGGTGAAGTCGCTGCCGTCGAACTCCTCGACCAGCCGCTTGCTGACCGGGGTGTACTCGGCACCGACGAGCGCGTCGATGGCGCTGACGTCGGTCGCGCCGGTCAGGTCGATCTCGTAGAGGCGGACATTGTTGGAGTAGGTCTCGTCGGCGGCCTGGACGGTCCCCCGCTCGAGCACCAGCATCGTCGTCTCGCTGACCGCGAGGATCTCGGTGATGCCGTTGACGAAGAACAGCGCGCCCTCCCCGACGTTCGGGACGGCGTCGGCCTCGTAGGCGTACTGGGCGAGGACGTTGCCGTCGCGGTCGTACTGGGTGATCCGGTTGACCGACCCAGCCTCCCCCGTCGCGTTCTCGCCGTCCTGGAACAGCGGCGATTCGGCCGAGACGAAGTACGACTCGCCGCCCGGGGCGAAAGTGAGGCCCTCGAAGGCGCCGTTGTTCCGGATACCGGTCTCGCCGTTCGGGTCGGCGGCGAAGATCTCGTCGACCGGCTGGCTGGCGACGAAGGTACCGTCCGGCTCGGTGACGTAGACGCCCGGGTCGATGCCAAGTTCCTGGCTGCCCTCGCTGGTCCAGAAATAGTTGCCGGTCTGCGGGTCGATCCGGATCGACTCCGGGTCCGGGATGTTGCCGCCGGCGTCCGCGTTCGGGAACGGTTCGCCGTCCTCCTGCAGGAGGGTGGTGGCGCCGGTCAGTTCGACGCCGGTGAAGGCGGTGTCGTCATAGGCGAAGGTCGCGCCGTAGAACCGCGCCGGCGCCTCGTCCGAGCGGTCGTCGCTGAGCACGATCCAGCTGTCGGCGTCCGCGTCGTAGTCGAGTCCGGACAGGCCACCGACGAGGGTCTCGTCGACCAGCAGGTCGTTGGCCAGTTGCTGCTCACCGATCAGGCGGAGCGAACCGACGGAGCCGATGCCGGTCCCGTCCTGGGCGCCCAGGGTCGACGGGAGCAGGCTGCCCCCGATCAGGGTCGTGGCGACGAGCGTCGAGGCGAGGAGCCGTGTGCGGGTCATGGTGGTCCTTTCGCGGTGGGATGCCGTCCGGAGTTGGACATCGGGACCCGATCGGCCCCACCCCGGACCCGACCGTTATCGCAGATGGCCCGGGGCAGATTGTTAGGACTCTGCGATCCTTTCCCGGCTGGACTATGCGTCCCGGAAAGACTGGCCCCGGTCATGCTGGTGGCCAGCAGGCCGGCGCGCTCGTGCCGACCCTTACCCCCAGACGGGAGATCTCTCATGCCCCACACGACAGCCGGCCAGACGGTGCTGCTGACCGGCGCGGCCGGCAACATCGGTCGCGCCTTCCGGCGGCTGGCCGGGGAGCGGTACCAGCTCCGGCTGGCCGATACCAAGCCCATCCACCTCGGGAAGAACGAGCACGCCGCCACGATCGCGCTCGATGTCGCCGATCTCGCCGCCTGCCGGGAGGCGTGCCGTGGGATCGACACCGTGATCCACCTCGCCGCCGACCCGTCGCCCGAGGCCGGGTTCTACGAGTCGCTGCTCGAGAACAACGTCAAGGGCGTCTACAACGTCTACCGCGCCGCCGCCGACCAGGGCGTCGGCCGGGTGATCTTCGCGTCCAGCGTGCACACCTGCGGTGGCTACCCGGCCGGGTTCCAGCCCCACACCGACACGGCGCCGCGGCCGCCCAACCTCTACGGCGCCTCCAAGGCGTTCGGCGAGGCGATCGGGTCGGTCTTCGCCGCCCAGGAGGGGTTGACCAGCGTCGCCATCCGGATCGGCGCCTTCGAGCACGGGCCGAAGGATCCGGCCCACCCGGACCCGTCGGAGGCAGCGTTCTTCGTCAGCGCCAGGGATCTCGTCCAGCTCATCGAGCGATGCGTCACCGCCGACCTGACCGGTTTCCACGTCGTCCATGGGCTATCCAACAACCGGCTGCCGGCCTTCGACATCTCGTCGACCCGGGCGCTGGTCGGCTATGAACCGCAGGACGACGGCTTCGCCTATCATGGCTGACCGGGACCGGGGCTGATCCACCCCGCACGAGATCTATCGCTGACGACCCAGGAAAGGCACCAATGGCGGAGCAGACAGGCAAGCGGACCGTCCTTCTGACCGGCGCGGGCGGCGACATCGGGACGGCGTTCCGGGCCTACATCGGCGACCGGTACGCCATGCGGCTGGCCGGCCGGAGCGACATCCCGCTGACCGAGGGCGAGCAGGCGGAGGTGATCTCGCTCGACATCGCCGATCTCGACGCCTGCCACGAGGCGTGCCGGGGGATCGACACGATCGTCCACCTCGCGGCCGACCGGCGGATGCACGCCGAGTTCTACGACTCCCTGATCGAGAACAACATCAAGGGCGCCTACAACATCTACCGCGCCGCCAAGGACCAGGGCGTGAAGCGCGTGATCTTCGCGTCCAGCGTCAACGCCGTCGCCGGGGCGCCGACGCGGCACCAGGCCCAGACCGACGAGGTCCCGACCCCGCTGAACATCTACGGGGCGTCCAAGGTCTGGGGTGAGGCGCTCGGTGCCTACTTCAACGCCGTCGAGGGGCTGGGCGGCTTCGCGATCCGGATCGGTGCCTTCAAGCCAGAGTTCGACGAGATGGGCGGCGAGCCCGCTCCAGCCCGCCACGTCTCGATGCTGGTCAGCCCGCGCGACCTCTGCCAGCTGATCGTCCGCTGCATCGAGACGGACGTGCCGGGCTTCCACATCGTCCACGGCCTGTCGAACAACGCGCTGCCGTTCATGGACATCGAGTCCACGAAGGTACTGCTCGGCTGGGAGCCGGAGGACGACGGCTTCGCCCTCTACGGCAACCGCTTCAGCACCGTCGACTAATCTCCGGGATCGGGCTCAGGGACGATGGCACGCATCGGTGCAGCCGGTTCGAACCCGGTTCGGCCAGTGAATTCAGCCTACCAGCGCGTCTCCGACGGGTGAGCGGTGTCGGCCCCTCGTAATCCGATCCGTGCCGAAGGGCGACATCGCTTTGGCACGTCGGGAGGAGAGGCTAGCCGCTCGCCGCCGATGACGTCGCTGAGCAGCACCGCTGTTGGGCAAGGAGTGATCCTCCGTGACGAGCCCACCGCGACTCGTCCCGCTGCTGGCCCAGTT
>CADCWK010000117.1 GCA_902806375.1 uncultured Thermomicrobiales bacterium | reverse complement strand
AGTGGACGATTGTCTCGGTTCCTGCGTGTGGTGGACTCGGGACGAATTGAGCACGGAACGGAATGGGGCGGAGATCGCCGGACGCCCTCCTCGCGGGCTTCGGTCGATGCGGCACGACCTTTTCGCCCCTCCAGGGGGACGGCAAGACGGTCCCCGCCTACTCGGCGCGGCTGGTCGAGAGCGCCAATGGCGAGTGCGACGGCCCGTCAGCCGGACGAGCTGCGCCGCCAGGTCCACGAGAACCTCGAATCCCTCGGCCTCGATGTGCTCGACCTGGTCAACCTGCGGCTCGGCGACGCTACCGGACCCCAACCCGGCTCGATCGCCGAGTCGTTCCAGGCGCTGGTCGAGCTCCAGCGACAGGGGCTGATCCGGCATCTCGGAGTGAGCAACGCGACGGTGGGACAGGTCGCCGAGGCACGGTCGATCGCGTCGATCGTGTGGGTGCAGAACATGTACAACCTGGCCCACCGGCACGATGACGGACTTTTCGACACGCTGGCGGGCGCGGGTATCGCCTACGTGCCCTTCTTCCCGCTCGGTGGCTTCTCCCCGCTCCAGTCCTCCGCGCTCACGCGTGTCGCCTCCCGGTTGAGCGCGACGCCGATGAGTGTCGCCCTGGCCTGGCTGCTCCAGCGGTCGCCGAACATCCTGCTGGTCCCCGGTACCTCGTCGACGGCGCACCTGCGCGAGAACGTCGCCGGCGCGGGACTGACACTCTCCCCTGATGACCTCGCCGAGCTGGACCAGATCGGCCGCTAGCGGGAGCGTCATAGCTGTTCATCATGAGCGACGCCCAGCCGGTGGTCGCCCTGATCGAAATCGTGGCCCTGTCCGACCCGACCCCCGTGGCGACCTGCGGGCGGTACGGCACCCGGTTCGACGTGATGGCGAGGGACTCCTGGTCGCCAGGTCCCGCGTCGTCGAATGGCCGCTCTCGTGCTCCGCGCCGAGCCACTTCGATCGATCCGGCGTCGCAACGACAGGTGGCGCATGGAGATCCCGTGCGCGGAGTCGCACCGCCTGCCCCTCGCCCCGGAGGTACTGCCACGGGGGATGCGGAGCCCTCTCGCTATCTCGGGGCCGCATGCCGTCGGGCCACCCGTGCCGCGGGCCCGCCACCGTCCATACGCCGGGTCGTCCTCCCGGTGGTCAGCCAGGAGCGACCGAGACTGCCCAGGGCGATTCCGCCCGCTCAACAGCTCTCTGGAGAGGGGAAGCGCGTTGTTCACGAGCAGAGGACGGCTCCGGGCACAGTGCCCGGAGCCGTCCTCTGCTCGGCCCGCTGATGACGCCCTCCGGTCAGGTGCCGGCCGCGACGATGTACCGGTCGCACTCCGCCGCGGTCGAGACCGCGAAGGTGCCGGTCGCGCCGGGCGAGAGCTTGAACGGGTCGACAGTGCCAGCGCCGGTCGCCGTCACCGTGCCGTCCGGCCCGAAACACATGACGAGGACGGATCCACCCCAGGCATCGACCTCCGCGGTGTTGGTCACCGTTCCCTGGTACCGGCCATCCATGAAGACCATCTCGTCGATCGCGAGGGCGAGACCCTGGAGCGTCTCCACCTCTGGCCGAGGGGCCGCGTTCCACACCTGGTACTCGACCATCGCCCCCGCCGGGATCTGGGCCGGCTGGAAGCGCACCCGCATCATCGCGAGCCCTCCGTCGGGAACCAGGACCGGTGTCGGGAGAAACGACGCACCTAGGGCGACGAGGGCGCCGCTCGCGTCACGGGCGGTGGCGATGATCGATGTTCTCCCGACAGGCGCCCCCGTCAGGTTTCGGACCAGGACCAGTTGCGTCGCCATCTCGTCCGTCGGGAGCGGCCCCGTGGCCACGACCGACACCTCCCCGGGCGTTCCGGGCGCCACCAGGTCGAAGGCATTGCCCGCGATCCCGATCCCGAGCGACGCTGCTCCGGAGGCGGGCGGCGTCGCTCCGGCCGGGACAGCGGCCGCTCCAGGCGTCGCGGACGTCTCGGTCATCGGGGTCGCCTGGGAGTAGGTGAGCGTGGGAGCGGCAGAGGCGCTCGTGGTCGCGAGGAGAGCGATCAGGGCGAGGCAGGTTACACGGTGTCGCATCGTCGTTCCTCCGGCAGGTTGTCTGCGTGCGACAGGGCCAAAGCCCGTCGGTTGGTCGCCTGGACCACATCAGTGGGACGGGCGTCGAAGCCGCGAGGGGACGGCGTCGTCTCCCATCGACCATTGGGTGTGAGGGTCATGGGTGAGCCAGATACGATGGGACGCCTCCCTCATGGGTCGTCACCGCTGGAGAACCGCCGAGCCCACCAGCCTTGAGGCGCCTCCGTCGGCTCAGGAGCTCTGCTCCGCCGTCACGATCGCCACGACGGCGCCCCGTCCGGCCATGACCCGGCAACGTTGATGGGCACCGGGGCGCCTGTCCGGTCCCGGGTAGTATCGACGATGTTGAGGAAGAGCGAAACGCCGGAGCAGTCTTGGGCAGCAGTCCGGGACCTGCTCATCTGGCCGAACGGTCATCTAGTATGCCGGGAGGCGCTACCCGGGCCAGTGGTGCGCGTCGCGAGCCAAGTCCAAGGAGGTGCACGGCTATGGGAGGACCCGTCAATGACCGCGACCGAGCAGGAACTGACCGCGCTGGAGCACGCCTGAATGGAGGCCGTCCAGCGGAAGGATATCGAGGCGCTCCAGCGCGTCCTGGCTCCTGAGTACATCTATACGGCCACCGGCCCTGACAGGTGGTCCCGCCAGGCGTGGCTCGACACTGTTGCCATCTACGACATCCACCGCTTCGACTTCGCCGACGTCGACGTCCGCGTCTATGGTGACACCGCGGTCGTCCTGTCGCGCTACCAGCAGGAGGGCTCCGTCAGCGGAGCGCCCCGGAGCGGCGAGTTCCTGATCACTGACGTCTGGGTGCGGCGCGACGGATCGTGGCAGGTGGTCACCCGCAGCTCGATCCTGCTGCCGGATACGAAGACGTGACCACGGGTCGGGACATTGTGGCCGCCTGCGAGTGGGCGCCCGGGTGCGCAGGATCATCAGTTTGACCGTGCAGTCGCTGCACCGCACCAGATGAGCGGCCGTCACTGGCACCTCAGGAATCTGGTAGGAACGGGTCAGGGCGAGAGGGTTCGGCGGGCGCTCGCCAGGACCTTCTCGGTTGTTGCCTGATCGCCTGATCGTCGGTCACCGTGAGGAGCTCTGAGACAACGGGGTGGGATTGGGGATCAGCTGATTCGAGCCGGTCCGGTTCCATGGATTCGCCCTCCTCGTCCTCAGTGGGCACGGACTACTGTGCCTCGGAATCGTCGGACGACAGGGTCACCCCGAGGAGCATGTTCCTTTCCAGCGGCTCTCAGCTCCCTCGAGGGTCGTCTCGTTCGAGGCGGTGTTGTTCTGGCTGATGTCAATCCGGATCAGTTCGGTGGCGTGGGCCGCCGGACGGCACACGGTCTGCTCGTCGCCCGCGAGCGCGTGATTGATCTCCACCGCCTCATCAGGGAAGTCCTCCGTACGGAACTCCATGCGCATCATGGTCCGAATTCCGTCACCGGTCGCCGCAAGGGCCACTGCCCGGACGCAAGGGTTGCGAGCCGGAAGAAGTCAGGTCGCCGGAAGTCCTCGGCTGCGAAACTTTCCATCTGGCATAATTCGCCTACACAACGGACAGGTGCCTCGGGAAGGGTAAACAGGGAGTGACAGGTGGCAGGAAGGTCGATGTCGTTCCCTCGCTTCCTGACCAGTAACGTGTGAGCGAGCACGGGATGGTCGTGAGCATGCCTCCCCTTCGAGCATGATGCCGTCTCCCGTATCTCCATCGTGGACGTCCCTATGGACCATGGCATCGAGATAGTGGGCGGAGTGCCGGGTTCTACGCCCGGCAGAGACGCGCCGGGGGTAGCCATGACCGATGTCTCGCCGACCGCCGGATCCTTCGCCTTCCTTCCCCTCCGGCGTACCCCCCTGATCGGACGCGAGCACGACGTGGCGGCCATCGTCGACCTGTTGAGGCGGGACGACGTCCCGCTGGTCACGTTGACCGGACCGGGTGGCGTTGGCAAGACCCGCCTCGCGGTTCAGGTTGCGGCCCAGGTCGCGCCCGACTTCGCCGACGGCGTCTGCTTTGTCGAGCTCGGGTCGATCCATGACCCGGCGCTCGTCCTCCCGACAATCGTCAAGGCGCTCAATATCGGCGACGTGGGCGCCCGACCGGTGACTGAGCAACTCGTGGCGCACTTGCGCCCGCGCGGATCGTTGCTCATCCTCGACAACCTCGAGCAGGTGGTCGAAGCCGCGTCGTCCCTCGGCGAATTGCTCGTCCGTTGTCCCCGACTGAAGATTCTCGCCACCAGCCGGGTGGTGCTGCGGGTGCTGGACGAGCACGACGTGCCCGTCGAGCCCTTGAAGGAGCCGGCGGCCGTCCAGTTGTTCGTGACCCGCGCCCGGGCAACGAGCCCCGCCTTCGCCTTGACCACGGCCAACCAGAGGGCAGTCGCCGCGATCTGTGCCCGGTTGGATGGGCTCCCACTGGCGATCGAATTGGCGGCCGCCCGCATCCCCGTCCTGCCGCCGGTAGCGCTGCTGGCCCGGCTGGAACACGCACTACCACTCCTCACTGGAGGGGCCCGCGACCTGCCGGATCGCCTGCGGACGATGCGCGACGCCATCGCCTGGAGCTATGACCTGCTCGACGCATCGGAACAGGCGCTCTTTCGCCGACTGGCCGTCTTCGCCGGCGGCTTCGTGCTGTCTGGGGCCGAAGTGGTCGCCAGCGCAGACGAGAGCGGGCTCGACGCGCTCGACGGCGTCGCGTCGCTGGCCGAGAAGAACATCGTCCAGCACGTCAGCGGTCTCGATTCGGAGGAGCCGCGCTTCCGGATGCTCGAAACGGTAAGGGAGTTCGGGCTCGAGCGGCTGGCGGCGAGTGGAGAGAGCGAGAACATCCAGCGGGCCCACGCCAGGTACTACGCTGATCTGGCGGCGAGGGCGGAGCCCGAGCTGACCGGGGCCGACCAACTGGCCTGGTTCGCACGGTTGGAGACCGAGCACGCCAACTTGCGGGCGGCGCTGGCCTGGGCGATCCCTCACGACCCGGAGACCGGACTGGCAATGGCCGGGGCGTTGATCCGGTTCTGGGACCACCACAGCCACGTCAGCGATGGCCGTCACTGGCTGGAGACCGCGCTGGCCACGAGCGGCGATCTCCCACCGGCCCCGCGCGCCAAGGCACTCTGGGGTGCGGGGGTGCTGGCCGAGGGCGCCGGTGACTACGTCCGGGCGAAGGACTGCTTGCGCGAGAGCCTGGAGCTGGCGCGAGTGGCCGGCGACCGGTATGTCATCGGGTTCGCCCTCGGTGCGCTCGGTTATCTCTCGCTCCACCACGGCGATCTGGTCCAGGCGGAAGCGCTTGCCGAAGAGGGATTGGTCCATGTGCGCGCGATCGGGGACGACGACGCGATCGCGGCGGTGCTCGGCACCCTTGCGAGCGTCGCGTTCTTCCAGGGGAACTACGCGCGAGCCGTGGTGCGCTCTGAGGAGAGTCTCGCGCTCTACCGGGGACTCGGCAGCGTCCACGGGACCGCGAGCGTGCTCGCCCATCTGGGCCGGGCGCTGCTGGAGATGGGGGACCACAAGCGCGCGCTGGCCGTGCTCAGCGAGTCGCTGGTGCTGAGCCAGCGTGTCGGCAACAAGTGGTACACCGTCTCGGCGTTGGAGGGTCTGGCCGGCGCGGCCACAGCCCGAGAGGACTGGGAGCACGCTGCTCGGCTGTTCGGCGCTGTTGCGGCATTGGCTGAAGCGAGCGGCATTGCCTCCCGCCCTGCTCACCGGGCTACCAACGATCGTCTCCTTGCCGCCGTGCGGACCCATCTGGAATCGACGACGTTCGCGTCTGCCTGGGAGGCAGGGACGGCGCTGTCCCTGGAGCACGTCGTCGCCGAGGCGTTAAGGGTCGCTGATTCCGCGGTGATCGCTGCTTCGCCACTGGCCACGTCCCACCCGGCGGTGGCGGCTGGCCTGACCGAACGGGAACGCGATGTGCTGCATCTGCTCACGCAGGGCCTGAGCGACCGGGAGATCGCTGCGACCCTCTCCATCAGCCCCCGAACTGTCAACGGCCATGTCACCAACCTGCTCGGCAAGCTCGGCGTCGTGTCCCGGACCGCGGCGGCCGCCTTCGCGATCCGACACGGCTGGGACTGACCCAGCGGCTCACCGGTCACGTTCGAGAAGATTCGACAGGTCCAGGATCGCGTCGACGAAGGCGTCAGGGGTCTCCTGGGGCAGGTTGTGACCCGCGTGTGGTACCTGCCGGTGGACGCGCGGCCCGGTGAAGTGCGCGGCGGAGGCGGTCCCGTCCGTCGCCGGGAAGTTGCCGTCGGCGAGGCCGTCCAGCGTGACGGCCGGGACCGGGATCGGTGGCTGTGTGGCCAGCCGGGCTTCGATGTGGTCGTACCGCGGGTCGCCAGGGGCGAGCCCGAGGCGGTGGCGATAGGAATGGAGCACGACCTCGACATAGTCGGGATTGGCGAACGCGGTGGCGGCGCGATCCAGCGTCGCCTCGTCGAAGCGCCATTCCGGTGAGTTCCGGGTCCAGATGACGCGGGCGATCTCCTTCCGGTTCGCGGTGAGCCCGGCGCGTCCACGCTCGGTCAGGAAGTAGTAGAAGTACCAGAGCCCGGCTTCGAGGTCGGGCCGGATAGGCGTCATGGCTGCGGCGATATCCTGGATGAGATAGCTGTTGACGGAGACGAGGCCGCTGCACCGCTCTGGCCAGAGCGCGGCGACGACGCAGGCGGCGCGTCCGCCCCAGTCGTGACCGGCGAGGACGGCCCGCGGGATGGCGAGGGCATCCAGGAGGGCGATCACGTCCGCACCGATGGCCGCCTGCTGGCCGGACCGGGGCGTGGCGGCGTCGAGGAAACGGGTCGGCCCGTGCCCACGCAGGTACGGGACGATGACGCGGCGGCCCGCCGCGACCAGCGGCGGGATGACGTCGACGTAGGTATGGATGTCGTAGGGGAAGCCGTGCAGGAGGAGGACGGGTTCCGCGTCGTCCGGGCCGGCGTCGAGATAGGCGATCTCGAGTGTGTCAGTCCGAACGGAGCGGAGGGGTCCGAGGTTGTGTCGCAGGCTCCGGGCGTCGGTGCGTGGGGGATCGCTTGCCATTGCGGCCTCCGTCAGGCGATCGGGGTGCGGCATCATGAGAACGAGTGACGTAGCGAATCCCGGTCTGCTGATTGACCCTGCAGTCGTAGGCGGCCTTGATCCCGACCTGCATGGACCACAGCCAGAACATGTCACGGGTCCCCTGGGAGACCGTCGAGCCGGGGCGGTTGGCGTTGTAGAAGGGGGCGCTCA